>CAVBVT010000218.1:0-2103 GCA_963598855.1 Eggerthellaceae bacterium | reverse complement strand
CAAGGAACATAGATTACTATGGACGATAATTATTATGTTTTGACACCCATATCATATGATTATTTTTAACACCAACAATAATCTCCGGTTAAGCTTCTTCCAACTCTTCCAGATTTTTCTTCAGTTCGATCATCTTGTCACGAAGCTCTGCGGCCTGTTCAAAGTTCAGGTCTGCGGCGGCGGCACGCATCTGTTTTTCCACCTGGGCAATAACTTTGGTGAGTTCTTTGCGGTTCATGGATTCCGGATCTTTCTTCAGTTTCACTTCTGTCTCTGCCACTTTCTTGGATACTGCGATAAGATCACGGACTGCCTTCTTAATGGTCGTCGGTGTGATTCCATGTTCCTTATTATATGCTTCCTGGATGGCACGTCTTCGTTCTGTCTCGGAAATCGCTTTTTCCATGGATTCTGTCATATTGTCCGCATACATGATAACATGACCTTCGCTGTTTCGGGCTGCACGGCCAATGGTCTGCACCAGGGATGTCTCAGAACGGAGGAAGCCCTCTTTATCAGCATCCAGGATAGCTACCAGGGTAATCTCCGGGATATCCAGACCTTCTCGCAGAAGGTTGATTCCCACCAGCACATCGAACACATCCAGACGCATATCACGGATGATCTCTGCACGTTCCAGAGTATCAATATCTGAATGAAGATACCGGACACGGATTCCCAGATCTTTCATATAATCAGTAAGGTCCTCTGCCATACGCTTGGTCAGGGTCGTGATCAGAACCTTGTTTTTCTTCTCAATCTCTATATTTACTTCTGCTACAAGATCATCGATCTGGCCTTCGATCGGACGCACCTCCACCTTCGGATCCAGAAGTCCTGTCGGACGGATGATCTGCTCTGCCCGGAGAAGTTCATGGTCATATTCATATTCTCCCGGTGTTGCAGATACAAACATTACCTGGTCCAGTTTAGTCTCGAATTCATCAAAACTTAAAGGACGGTTGTCCTTTGCAGACGGAAGACGGAATCCATAATCCACCAGCGTCTGTTTACGGCTCTGGTCTCCTGCATACATGCCGCCAACCTGGGGCACTGTCTTATGGGCCTCATCTATAATAAGTAAAAAATCATCTCCAAAGTAATCCATCAGGGTATACGGCGGCTGCCCTGGTGCAAGCCCGGTAAGATGCCTGGAATAGTTCTCAATTCCGGAACAGAATCCGGTTTCCTTCATCATCTCCACATCAAAGTTGGTACGCTCTGCAATTCTCTGGGCTTCGATCAGCTTGTCCTCGCTTTTGAAATATTCCACCTGCTGTTTCATCTCTTCCAGGATGGCATCCGCAGCACGGCGGATCTGCTCCTGCGGCACAACATAATGGGACGCCGGGAAAATGGCCGCATGGCTTTCCACACTTTTGATCTCGCCGGTAAGCACATCAATATCCGTGATCCTCTCGATCTCATCACCGAAAAATTCCACACGCACCGCCCGGTCTGTTGAGTTGGCTGGAAAGATCTCCAGCACATCACCACGCACGCGGAAAGTTCCTCGATGAAAATCCATCTCATTTCTTGTGTATTGAATATCGATCAGCTGTTTGATAACCTCGTCACGATCCTTCTCCATCCCCGGCCGAAGAGAGATCATCATATCAAAAAATTCCTGCGGCGCACCTAAGCCATAAATACAGGATACAGAAGAAACCACGATCACATCTTTCCGCTCGCATAAGGCGGCTGTAGCGGAAAGGCGAAGTTTATCGATCTCATCGTTGGTGGATGCGTCCTTGGCAATGTAAGTGTCCGTGGATGGGACGTAGGCCTCTGGCTGGTAGTAGTCGTAGTAGGAGACAAAGTATTCTACTGCATTCTCAGGGAAGAATTCCTTCATCTCGCCGTAAAGCTGTGCCGCCAGTGTTTTATTGTGCGCAAGTACCAAAGTTGGCTTATTTAACTGTGCGATGACGTTCGCCATTGTGAAGGTCTTACCGGAGCCGGTGACACCAAGCAAAGTCTCGAATTGGTTGCCTTCCTTGAAGCCCTGAACCAGTTTTTCGATAGCCTGGGGCTGGTCGCCGGTGGGTTGGTATTCGGAGTGTAATTTGAAGATTTGTTGTGAATTTTGCACAAAAGCACCTC
>CAVBVT010000217.1:0-2176 GCA_963598855.1 Eggerthellaceae bacterium | reverse complement strand
GGAACAACAAACCTTCTGGAGCATACACTTCCGGCATACGGAATCACAACAACATTTGTTGATGTATTCAATTTTGAGGAAGTTGAGAATGCGATCCAGGAGAATACAAAAGCTGTTTATATCGAGACTCTTGGAAACCCGAATTCTGATGTTGTAGATATCGAGTCCCTTGCAAACATCGCTCACAAACATAAAATTCCGCTTGTTGTAGATAACACATTTGCAACACCTTACCTTGTAAGACCGATCGAGTATGGTGCAGATATCGTTGTTCATTCCGCAACTAAGTTCATCGGCGGACATGGAACCACAATCGGCGGTGTTATCGTAGAGGGTGGTAAATTTGACTGGGAGGCATCCGGTAAATTTGCATCTCTTACAGAGCCAAACCCAAGCTATCATGGTGTAAGCTTCACAAAAGCTTGCGGACCAGCTGCATTTGTTACAAAGATTCGTGCGATCCTTCTTCGTGACACAGGAGCAACCATTTCTCCAGTAAGCTCTTTCATCTTCCTTCAGGGACTTGAGACACTGTCTCTTCGTGTAGAGCGTCATGTTGAGAACGCACTGAAAGTAGCACAGTACCTGAACAACCATCCGCAGGTAGAGAAAGTTCATCATCCGTCTGTATCCACAGATCCAAGCCAGCAGGAGCTTTACAAGAAATACTTCCCGAACGGCGGCGGCTCTATCTTTACATTCGAGATCAAGGGAGATGCACAGAAAGCGAAAGATTTCATTGATAACCTTGAGCTGTTCTCACTTCTTGCAAACGTTGCAGATGTGAAATCCCTTGTTATCCATCCGGCTACTACAACACACAGCCAGTGCACAGAGGAAGAGCTTCTTGACCAGGGAATCAAACCAAACACAATCCGTCTTTCCATCGGAACTGAGAATATCGATGATATCATCCAGGATCTTGATGAGGCATTCAAGGCAGTTCAGTAATTTATGACAATTAAATAAGAAGAACACCTTCTAATATCAATAGCGAAAAAAATCTGTCCCGGGACGTATGGCTTATACAGCTCCCGTGGACAGATTTTTTTGTGCGTTTTTTGCACCTGTATTCAGGCAGATTTCACAAGCTCCTCCAGTGTTCCGAAAGTATATCCCATCTCTTCCCATTTTGTCAGCAGTTCATCCAGGATCTCTGCGTTGGTGGAGGAAGTGCTGTGCAGCAGTACAATAGCACCTGGATGGATCCGTCCCAGAAGCTTCTGAAAAGCTTCTTTTTTCGTGGGCTGATTATCCTGATACCAGTCCACATAAGCCAGACTCCAGAAAAAAGTGTGGTATCCCAGATCTTTTGCCATCTGTAGATTTTCCGTACTGTAGATTCCCTGGGGCGGGCGGTAAAATTTTGTCATTTCATTTCCTGTTGCTTCTTTATAGAGAGCTTCCACATCTTCCAGCTGTTTTTGAAAAGCTTTTTTTGTGGAGATGCCGGACATATCCGGGTGGGTCATGGTATGGTTGCCTACGGTATGGCCGGCATCTGCGATCTCCCGGATCAGTTCCGGTTTTTCCTTGATCAGTGTTCCCACAACAAAGAAAGTCGCGTGTACCTGGTGTTTATGTAAGGCATCCAGGATCGCAGGCATATTTCCATTCTCGTATCCTGCATCAAAAGTGAGGTAGATGATTTTTTCATCCGTATCTTGTGCATACCAGGCATTATACTGCTTCAGCTCTTCGATAGAAGCATTGCCTGAAGGTCTTGTTCCCTCTTCTTGGAAGCCAAGTCCCCAGTTTTCACTTTGAGCAGTCAATGAGGCAGAAGAGGCCGGGCTGTTTTTTTCATAATTTTGGCTGGCGGCTGGATGAGAAGTAAAATGAGAGAAAATTTTTCCTATAAGACTGCCCAGAGCAAAAGCCATGATAAAAAGAAACATAAGACGGTAGATTCGCTTTAATTTCATAGGAACCTCGGGAGAGCAGAGTTATTAATAAAATTATGAGCAGAGAAGGAAGAATATAACAAAAATAAGAGCCATCAGCAATCAATTTCTTCTGCCGATGACTCTTTTAATTTTCATTATCCAATGGAATATACCTCTCATTTCTTAGATTTAAAACTTATACGGAATTTAAATTTACGTTCTCGGTGGTCCGTACCTCCTTGGTTTAATTATGATGGAAAATCTTTAAATCTTCTGGTGGACTGTACCTC
>CAVBVT010000216.1:1244-2181 GCA_963598855.1 Eggerthellaceae bacterium | reverse complement strand
AACTGACAGGATCGCATAGCCGCTTTCATCCGTCTGATAACTCTCCGGTGCAAACGTCACATAATCCTCATATCGATGAAAAGCACCGGAAAGATCTTTTCCTTCTGCCACAAAGAAAAATGTAGGATTTCCATGCGCCCAGGTAATATCATCTTCCTTGATCTTTTTTCGGATGGTGATCTTTCCAAGCGGCACAGCTTTTGGAGTATTTTGCACCTTCAGTTCGATCTCATCTGTAAAAGTATCTCCGTCTTCTTTTTTCTGGAATACCAGATCTTTCTGATAGGTTCCAAGATAATTCTCCGGATTTTTAGTTTCTACAACACGGAATTTGCCCTGATTTTCCTCTGTGATCAGCAGTTTTTGAGACTCATACTTCTTGGTATCACTGTCATATTCCATCAGTTTTTTCTCACCAAGATTATTCTCATAGGCTTTCTTTGCCTGATTCCACTGATACAAAGTAAACTCTGCTCCTTCCAGAACTTCTCCAGTATAAATATCTGTCTTCTGGATGCGGAGAACTCCTGTGTAATCAGGAATCGCCTTGTTGGTAACTTCATAATAGAAACTTGCATCTTCATCTGTGACGTCCACTTCTTTTTCCCAGCTGCCTTCATAGCCTTTTGGATTCTTTGTCTCCTTAATACAGAATTTTCCCGCATTATCTGCAGTCATCAGAAGTTCTTCACTTGCATACATCTGGCTTTTACTGTCATATTTCAACAAAACTCCATTCTTTTTATAGCCTTTCTGGGAAGTACTGTACTCATAAAGTGTAAATTCTGCATCTTTCAGAACTTCACCTGTATCTTCATCCGTTTTCATGATCTCTACTTTCCGCTTGTTTTTCTGGTAGTTCACCACTTCAAACCAAAATACTTTATGCGTACCAGCATCTGTCAGTTTGATATCTTTCTGCCAGTTTCCTATATAC
>CAVBVT010000216.1:0-1234 GCA_963598855.1 Eggerthellaceae bacterium | reverse complement strand
TCGTTTCTTTCACCCTGAATTTTCCCTGATTATCCGCTGTATAAACGAATTCATCAGAATTATAACGCCTTGCCTGTCCGTCATATTTCAAAAGCTTTCCTGTTTTTGAATAACTTCCGCTTTTTTTACTCCATGTATACAGAGTAAATTCTGCACCTGCAAGGGGATCATCGGTATCTCCATCTTTCTTTGCAATAGAAACTGTTCCAGTGATGTCCATGATCTCTTTTACAGATACTGCTGTCGTTTTTCCTCCAGTTACTGTAATATTTTTGACTTCTGTACTAAGGACATAACCTTTGGGCGCCTTTGTCTCTTTTACATAGTATTTGCCCGGATGCAGTTTTGGAAACGTAATAACTCCCTCACTGTCTGTAACTGCAGATGCTATTTTCTGATCTTCCTGATAAAAAGTGCGATATCCTGATTTCAGGATTTCTGCCGCATACAGGGTATATTCTGCGCCTGCTATTTTCTGTCCCGTATTCGTTTCAGTTTTAGTAAGTTTTGTACTGCCGTATGCAGATGGTTTTAATGTAAAAGTAACTGTTCCTCTTGTTCCCTGATATACATACGCACCGAAATCCTGTATTCCATCTTTTCCTGTCTGTGTCTTTCCATCTACAAGAATATAGGAAACCGGATGAAGAAGCATTTTACACTGAAATTTCTTCGATGCTGTTGTATTTAACGGGAATATCATCATAAAATACGCACCCGCCTTCAGCTTCAGGCTTGTCCCTGTCATCATCGTCGGCTTCGTCTTATTTGCATTATATTCTGTGCTGTTATTCCAGTACGCAAGCTGCCATTTCTCACTGGAAGTTCTTGTTATCGTAATTCCATTTCCAATACCAGCACTATCTGTAACTTTCATAAGAGGGCTCATCTGAAAACCATCCTTCATACTGTCCGGTACATAAGGATAGTGATCTGGTCTGCTTCGAAATACACTCATAGGAACAGTCTTTCCTGCTGCTGTTGTCCAGCCATCTTCTCCATAAGCAGATACCGATGCTTTATTTCTCGCAGGAATTGTCATCGCTTTAATCTTGCTGATCATACGGTTGATTCCTACATGTTCTACCTCTGCTTCTGTTGCATATCCACGGTCATTGAAATAAACTTTTGAAAGAGCTATATGCGTAAACATAAACCGGTTCTGCCAGTTTGACCATTTGATATGGCTGCATGAGGGATCATAGCTGGTCCCAAGATCTCCCGGACCGCCATA
>CAVBVT010000215.1:0-2314 GCA_963598855.1 Eggerthellaceae bacterium | reverse complement strand
TGGAGTTAAAGATCGCTTCACGGACATTGGTGAGGGAAAGCAGGATAAAGATAATACCTTCTGCAAATACTGCTGCGAGTGCCTGCTGCCATGTGTATCCCATACCGAGAACTACCGTGTAGGTAAAGTATGCGTTCAGGCCCATTCCAGGAGCAAGAACGAATGGATAGTTGGACAGAAGCGCCATCAGGCAGGTGGCGATAAATGCGGACAGTGCAGTGGCGGTAAAGACAGAGCCGCGGTCCATGCCGGAAGCAGACAGGATGTTTGGATTGACAGCCAGAATATAGGCCATTGTCATAAAGGTTGTGATTCCTGCCATAACCTCAGTCTTGACATCTGTGTGGTTTTCTTTCAGGTGGAAAATTTTGTCGAGATTCATATAAGTACCCCCTTCGTATTGTGCAGATTATGCACTAAAAGATTTTGTTTCCGGAAACATATTTTCCGGCGATGCAGCTGTCATCTGAGAGATAGACAAGTCTTTCAAGCCGTTCTCTTGCCGTCAGAGGCTGAGGGTGGCGGAGACTGCTGTCGTCCAGGATCAGTGCATCAAACTCATAGCCTTCCGCAAAAGTACCGACTTTTCCGAAAAATGAACCGCCACCCATGGTAGCCATGTAAAAGGCTTCTTCCAGTGAAAGTGGTTTCAGGGAATCGTCCACAAGCCGCCAGCGAAGTTTGGAAACCTGAATGGCATCCGCGATCGCACGGAGCATGGACAGGGAGTGACCGCCGGCAATATCTGTTCCGAGACCGATATGAAGTCCTTCATCGAGATATCGTCTGGCAGGAGCGATACCGGAAGAAAGATTCGTATTGGACTGAGGACAGTGGGCAATGAATACGCCGCGTTCTTTCATGAGGGAGAGTTCAGCATCTGAACTGTAAACACAGTGAGCCATGATCGTAGGACAGTTTTTACAGCCAAAAAGCCCGAACTGATCATAAGCTTCCCCGTAGAAAGACGTGCCGGGGCATAATTCCTTTACCCAGGCGATCTCACTTCGGTTTTCGGAAAGGTGAGACTGTACCGGAAGACGGTAAGTTCTCTGGATTTCTGCCAGTCTGGACATGAGGTCATCTGTGCAGGAAGGGGTAAAGCGAGGTGTGAGAATCGGTTTGACATTCTCATATTTTCCTGTGATATCATTCAGCCAGCGGACAGTATCCGTTGCAGAAACAACAGCACTTTCTTCCTGGAGAGCCATGGAGCCGTTACGGTCCATGTTTACCTTACCGATGAAGGTCCTGAGACCGGTTTTCTCCATCAGGTCCATCAGAAGTTCCGTTGCTTCTACATGTAGAGTGCCGAAGATGGAAGCGCGGGTAGTTGCGCTGTGCTTTATATCATCGGCAAAAACAGAATAGGCTTTTTCTGCATAATCCAGATCCGAATATCTGGATTCTTCCGGAAAGGTAACGGTATTCAGCCATTCCAGCAGCTCCAGATCCATATACATGCCGTGAAATGTATACTGCGGGGCATGCAGGTGAAGATCATTCATTCCCGGGATGATCAGACAGTTGCTGAAATCCTGACAGGGAATACCATGAAACTGCTCCGGGAGCTCCGGGAAAACGCCGACCGTCCGACCGTTCTGACAGACAACAAATGCGTCTTCAAAAGAGGTCAGATGCTGCGGATCTGTGCTGAAGCAGACTGCGCCTTTGAGTGCAAATGTGGTTGGATTCTGGTTCATCTAAGTTACCTCCTTTTTGCAGGTGAACACGTCAGCAGGCAAAAAAAATACCGAATATTTTTGCCCGACGAGTCACTGTGATCAGCAACACTTATAGGGCAACTATTACGGCAGTTGGTAGAGACGTCCAACCAATCATGGACCTATATAAGTTTCGTGATGTTGTTTATAAATTGATTATAAAATAGGAACAGTTTTCTGTCAAATGCAAATTCATGAGTTGTATGGAGAATATTGCATAAAAAATTTGTACAAAAATCCGGCAGCCTGAAAATCAGACTGCCGGGTTATAAGAATGGGATTATTTGTTGTTTTTCTTGTTTTCTACTTCCAGTAATTTCATTGCACGAACTTTGAGCGGAAGACCGAACAGAGTGATAAATCCGTCTGCATCGTGGTGGTCATACATATCACCTGTTGTAAAGCTTGCCAGTGACTCGCTGTAGAGTGAGTATGGAGAAGTTGTACCAGCCTTGATGATATTTCCTTTGTAAAGCTTGAATTTAACCTCGCCTGTTACATATTCCTGTGTAGATGTAACAAAAGCTGAGATAGCCTCACGAAGTGGTGTGAACCATTTTCCTTCGTATACAACCTGAGCCAGTTTGTGT
>CAVBVT010000214.1:0-2328 GCA_963598855.1 Eggerthellaceae bacterium | reverse complement strand
TCTGCATGTTTTTCCACTCATATAGTTTGGATGTGATTTTACGTTTCATGTGTATACATTCCTTTATAACGTCATTGATATGTTTTATTGTATTATATTGCATTTTTCCATATGAATCAATGTGTTTATTTACATTTTATGATTTTTCACTCGTTTTATTGAGTTTTGCAAACACAGTTGCAATGTAAGCACTCCATTATGAGTACCTTACCATGATACCACATTCATGAGATAATTGCTCCAAATATTCGCATATCTTTGCGTCTTATACCAGGAGGTTCTCATGAACACTACAAAGCAACTGCAACAGTTCAAACTTGACCAGTGGGCTGTGCTCTGTAACGAGCAGTCCAAGAGTGGTCTTACCGTAAAGCAGTGGTGCGATCAGAACGGCTACACCATTCATACCTACAACTACTGGAAGCACCGGCTGAAAGAGAATTACGTCGAGTCTGCACTTCACGACATCGTCCCCATTACTCCACCTGTTCCCACTGCATTGCCCGATTCGCACGAATCGCACGATTCGGGTATTACAAACTCGATCTCCATCCTTTTAGGTAACACTACCATCTCCCTCGACGCTTCCACCTCGGACGAGATGCTTTGCCGTATCATTACGGCCCTGCGCCATGCTTAGGGATGCGAATCCCTCCTCCTTCTCCGCTATCTATGTGGTCTGTGGCTACACTGATATGCGCTATGGCATGGATACCCTTGCTGCCATCATCGAGCAGCGGTATCATCTGCCTCTCTTTGTTCCTGACACCCTGTTCCTCTTCTGTGGCAGGCGAGCCAGCAAGATCAAAGGACTCCTCTGGGAGGGGGATGGATTTCTTCTCCTTACAAAGCGTGTGGAAGACGGGCACTTCTCCTGGCCCCGCAATTCTGCAGAAGCCAGAAAGCTCTCTCCGGAACAATTTGGCTGGCTCATGAAAGGTTTCTCCATTGATCCCGTCATCAGGGAGCATACGCCTTCCCGTTCTTCCTGATTTTTTGTGCAAAACGTAGATTTTTCTGACGGTCTTTCCAGCCTTCTTTCTGTGCCCGTGGAACTCTGCACGACCTCTCTGATACATCATATCAGGTCACTGCAGGCTCCCACGGGCACAGTTCTTTTTTCTTTTCATTCCACTATTTCCTGCTCCTGATCCCTCTGCTGATCTGTTTCATCCATAGGCAAAATGACGAATACTCCAATGCCTGAAAGTGGCATGTTTACTGATTTTCTGTTATAATCATCTCATACAGAAACGAGGTGTGACATGACAGATTTTACCAGTCTTACCGCTGAACAGCTTAACCAAATGGACAAGCATGTCCTTATCACTATCATCAAAGGCCTGCAGCTACAACTGAACACCATCACTTCCCAGCTGGAGTTTCTCACAGAGCAGATTGCTCTCATGAACCAGCGTTCCTTCGGTCGTAAGACCGAACAGGCGGATCAGATGCATCAGCTCTCACTCTTTGAAGTCTTCAATGAAGCGGAATTCTTCTCCGATGATTCTAAGGAGCCTGAGGTCTCTGAGATTGTGGTCTCTTCCTATACCCGAAAGACAAAGACTCTCCGCGAAGAGAATCTCAAAGGGCTTCCTGTCCGTGTTTACGAACACAGGCTGAAAAAGGAAGAACTGGATAAACTGTTCCCCAACGGCTATAAGGAGCTGACTCCGGTCGTCTATAAACGTCTGTCCATCATCCCTCAGACTTTCCTTGTGGATGAACACCGTGTCCACCAGTACGCCTCCAGAGACAATGACGGTCGCATCGTTAAGGCCAGACGCTCCCCGGATCTCTTCCGCAACAGCATCGCTACGCCCTCACTGGTGGCTGCCATCATCAATGGGAAATACAACAATCATCTTCCTCTGGAACGGCAGTCCCGCTGTTATAAGGATAGTGGTGTAACTCTTGAGACCAACACCATGGCCAACTGGATGATGCGTGCCGCAGAGGTTCACCTGAACATCCTCTATGAAGAACTCCACAAGCTTCTATCCGGCTCTGACCTGGTCCATGCGGACGAAACTCCTTTCGAGGTGATCCGCGATGGCAGGAACGCCGGCAACAAGAGTTATATGTGGGTCTACTGTACCGGAGAATCGGAAAAGTATCCCATCGTCCTCTATGATTACCAACGTACCAGGAATACGGAGCATCCCCGGGAATTTCTCCGGGACTATTCTGGGATACTGATGACCGATGGCTACCAGGTCTACCATTCCCTGGAGAAGCAGAAAAGTGATCTTCGGGTTGCCGGATGTTGGGTCCATGCCAAGCGCAAGTATGCGGAGCTCGTAAAGGCCACAGGTATTCCGGAACTCG
>CAVBVT010000213.1:1972-2417 GCA_963598855.1 Eggerthellaceae bacterium | reverse complement strand
ACACAGGATTATTATAGAAAGATTTAGTAGGATGACATTACAGGAATTTTTGGAAAAACAATTTGATGAAGAGCTGATGCTTGCGGTTTTGAGCGGACAGCGGAGCAAAGAAAAAGATGCCCCATCCAAAGTGCGGATCCGCCAGATAGAACTCAAAGGCAGTGTATGTTATCAGGCATCCTCCACAGTGGGAACGAAGGTTCTTCACTCCAATTACAGCAGAGAAGAAGTGATTGCTTATGTGGAGCAGTGTCTTAAAGAGGGTGGATTTTCCCAGATGCAGGTACAGGGACGCCGTAAAGATGGCACGGTCCTGATCAGTAAGAAGGGCAAAGCTACCATCAAGGTAAAACAACATCAGGCACTGGAGCCTGTTCAGATTCTCGCACATAACCGTGTGAAACAATATATTTTAAAAGAAGGAACTCCGGTTCCTTTTCTGGTG
>CAVBVT010000213.1:0-1962 GCA_963598855.1 Eggerthellaceae bacterium | reverse complement strand
GGTCACGATCCTTGATTTTGGATGCGGCAAATCTTATCTTACGTTTGCCATGTACTATTATCTGAAAGAACTGAAAGGCTACGATGTCAACATCATCGGGCTGGATCTGAAAGAAGACGTGATCGCCAAATGCAACCGGCTTGCTGAGAAATATGGCTATGACAAGCTGCATTTCCTGCATGGAGATATTGCAGATTATGAGGGCGTTCAGAAGGTGGACATGGTGGTGACACTTCATGCCTGCGACAGGGCAACGGATTATGCGCTTGCCAAAGCCGTGGAGTGGGATGCACAGGTGATCCTGTCTGTTCCGTGCTGCCAGCATGAGCTGAATGACCAGATTCAGAACGAACTGCTTTCCCCTGTCCTCAAATACGGTATTCTTAAAGAAAGAATGTCCGCACTTCTGACAGACGGCATCCGTGCAGAACTTCTGGAATCCAAAGGATACAGTACACAGATCCTTGAATTTATTGATATGGAACATACACCCAAAAATCTTCTGATCAGAGCAGTCAAAACCGGCAAAGCCCGTCCGGCAGCAGACCTTGAAAGAATGACAGATGCCATTCGCGGCCATCTGACTCTGGAAAAACTGCTTTATCCGGATGGCCTGCACACAGAGAAGGGAGTATAACAACCATGCTGAAACGCCTGAGAAAGGTTTTGATACTTTTTATTGTTTTTGTGCTTGGTGTGGCAGGAACTTCATTTCTGATGAACAATGAGACAACTGATGACAGATCAGATATGAACAATCCCTCCATGCCGGAAGTTATGGTTGATTTTAACGGTACACTGGCGAACCGGATGTATGGATACCGGCAGCCGATGGAGGCGGATTTTGTCAGGGACAGTGTAACACCGCTGGATACGACGAAGAAGCTTACGATCGCGGTGAATCCATATGATTCCAAAGTTAAGAATTTTTACTATGAAGTCCGTACATCAGACGGAACGAAGATCGTAGAGAACCGTAAGATTAAAGATCTGGACAAGTCCGGTTCTGACGGATATATCCGCGCACAGATCGAGATCAGTTCAGGACTTCTGATGAACCAGGAATATTCTCTTCAGATCACACTCGATACGGACAGTGGAGAAGATTACTATTACACCAGGATCGTTTCACGGTCTTCGACCAACACGGAGGATTATCTGAAATTTGCTTCCAGTTTTGCCCAGATGTGTATGGACAAGACATCAGCGGACGGACTTGCACCTTATCTGGAATCCGCGGAGTCCTCTACGACAAATTTTGCATCCGTGAATATCCAGTCCCCTCTTTCCGTGATAAGCTGGGGAAATCTGAATCCGCAGATCTCCAAGAAGGGAATTCCGGTGATCCGTGAGATCAACGAGACAACAGCCAGCATCTCGCTGGATTATGAAATCTGTGCAGCCAATGAGAACGGTGGCGCAGAATACTACAATGTGAGTGATTTTTACAGACTTCGTTATACAGAGTCCAGGATCATGCTGCTTGATTTTCAGCGTTCCACAGGGCAGGTATTCGACCCGAACCAGTCCGTGATCACAGATACCGGTCTGACACTTGGTGTCAGGGACAAAGATGTGATCAGTATGAGCAATGAAGACGGTACAGTGACTGCTTTCGTCCAGGAAGGAGCACTCTGGACTTATGCACCGGATACCGGTAAATTTGTAGATGTATTCAACTTCAGAAAGACAGCAAACGGTGATTTCCGTGATTCCCGCAATGAGCATGCGATCAAACTGCTCAGTGTGGAGCAGAACGGAGATGTGAACTTCATGGTTTATGGTTATATGAACCGTGGCAGCCATGAGGGATACTGCGGTGTCGGAATCTATCATTACAATCATGACCAGAATGTGGTTGAGGAACGGGTTTTTGTCCCGGATACGGAGTCGTTTGAGTTCCTGAAATCCGATCTCGGCACCTTAAGTTATGTGAATAAAGAAAACAAGCTGTTTCTGCTT
>CAVBVT010000212.1:0-2424 GCA_963598855.1 Eggerthellaceae bacterium | reverse complement strand
TCAGACCATATACGGACAGAAATGCAAACATTCCCACACACTGTACCATCCAACGGCCGATCTGAATTGCCATTTCCTGAGAAAGCGGCCAGAAACTTACCTCTGCTCCACCCATTCTCGAGATACTGGAAAAACTATGATAAAAAAGCAGGAAGCAAATTGCGATTCCCTTCACTGCCAATGTATTCTTTTTCGTAAATTTACAGGTTTGTTCCATTCAGCATTCTCCTGTTCCTGCATGTATTCCTGCTTATTCTATCGCAGAACCTCAGACTTTGTCAATCAACCCCGACAGATCGCCTCTTGAAAATGAAGTACACGTTCTGTATAATTTTCTTATTAAATCAAGAAGGAGCTTTTCATGGAAAATCAGCTTTCTATCACCAAAATTAAAATTCAGCGGAATCATATTCTTGTTTTTATAAAATATTCCGGATCAGTTTCCGAAATTCAGGCCAGTGTTCATTTTTGTAACACCTGGCTCAATTATACCCATGACATCCCTGTACTGCAGTCTTCCGCCGGTACTCTGCTCTATTCCATAGACATTTCCCTTCTGGAAGAGAATGAAGGAGACTGGGAACTTCTGCTCCGAAATACCGTTTCAGGAACGGTTTATGCCCCGACACTCAGCAGCCGAGTCCGTCTTTCTCTTCTGTTTGGGCGTCACTATGTACGCCAAAAAGATTTCCTTTACTTCCCAATAGGAGGCTCCGCGCATAAGCTGCTCATTCGCTGCCGTCACTGGCAGAAGTATGATACACTTTCCCACCGTCTTAAAGAGCTGAGTGCTTTTGGCATTTATAAGCTTTTTGGCCGCTTTATCCGGAAGAATCACATCTGGCTTGTATATGAGAAATTCTGTATCACAGCCCAGGAAAATGGTTTCTATTTTTTTGAATACTGTATGAAAAATCAGAAAAAAAACGTCTACTTTATCCTCGATCAATTTTCCCCGCAATGGGAATATATGCAGAAATATAAAGAGAATATTATCCCCTTTCTAAGTTTTCGCCATATCCTGTATCTGCTCTGTGCTGACCTGTATATTTCACCGGATGCACGCTATCATGCCTATGCATGGAAACCAATGCCAAATCCTGTTACCAGAGAAATGAATCGACAGAAGCTTCTTTTTCTGCAGCATGGTGTTACCGCAATGAAAAAAGTAGATCATCTTTTTGGTGCAAAGGGTTCCAGCCCTGTGACCTATTTTGTCACTACCTCATCTGCAGAACAAAAGATCATCACAGAAAACTTCGGATATCCGCCTGAAAGGGCTCCAATCCTTGGATTTACCCGCTGGGATGGACTTAAGGATACTTCCGATCCGAAACACCCGGTCATCCTGCTTATGCCGACCTGGCGCTCCTGGCTGGAAGGACAAAATGATGAAATCTTCCAGCAGAGCAGCTACTATCAGCATTATGCTTCTCTTCTGAGCAATCAGGAACTCCAGGACTATCTGAAGGAGCACGATCTGAAACTGTTGTTTTATATTCATCCGAAACTACAGGAATTTATCAGCACCTTCCATTCTGAAGATTCTCAGATCGAGCTGTATTCCTTTGATTCCATGCCTTTGAACCAGCTTCTTATGCGGTGTTCTATGATCATCACGGATTACTCAAGCGCCTGCTGGGATGTTTATTATCAGGGAAAACCTGTTTTGTTTTATCAGTTTGATCTTGAGCAGTATAATGAAACCAATGGAAGTTATATTGATATGACCCTGGATCTCTGGGGTGACCGCTGCACAGAACAGGAAGACCTCATCCGTCTGATCAAAGAATATGCAGAAAACGGATTTCACGAAAAAGATAAATATGCAGAAATGCGCAAAAAATATTTCACTTATATTGATCAGAACAACTGTCAGCGAACCTACGAATACATCAAAAGCCAGGGCTATTAAACCCTGACTTTTGACATGTCATTTCAGACTTATGTGATTATTTAGATCAATTCTGTCACTACTTTAATAAAGAAGATTACGATTACGACGATCATCACCGGTTTCACGATCTTATGACCATTCGATGTAAAGCTATGGCTTCCAAGATAATTTCCTGCCATATTACAGCATCCTGCTGCGATTCCGAGTGGCAGAAGTACTTTTCCATTAATAAGGAAAACAACCAGTGCCGTAATATTTGTTGTAAGGTTGATCGCTTTTGTTGTTCCTGCTGCATCATTCAGCGTCATATGGCAGAAACCTGTAAACAGAAGCATCAGGAATGTTCCGGTTCCCGGTCCGTAAATACCATCGTAAACACCAATCACAACAGCAATGATCACACATTTAAAAATCAGCATGCCATCGATCACATCTGTTGCATTTTCAGCGTCGCCTTTCAGTGTCTTACTTCTCAAAACATAAAATAAGATTACCGGAAGAACGATCAACATGGCAATCTTCAGAAC
>CAVBVT010000211.1:0-2487 GCA_963598855.1 Eggerthellaceae bacterium | reverse complement strand
TTTAAAACAGCTCATTCGTCAGCAAGTCTACCATTTATAAAGTTGTAAACTGGTAGTGATATCATTAGAAATATAAAAATGAGGTAAAGTGAGTATGGGATTTATTGGAGTAAAAGATACCGTATTTTGGTAGCAAGAAAAATTTTCTCATCACGACATCTTGAACCCATTGTTTATTTATGTTAAACTTAATAAGTTTCAAAAATGTAACTAACCACTGTCTGACCATGTTTATACACAGTCATAAACCATTTTACTGTGTCAAAAACATGGTCAGATTTAAGATAAAGGCGGCGTAAGCCGCATAAAATAAGGAGTTTTATGAGTAGTAAGAACATGTCACCGATGATGAAAGAATACGTAAAAACCAAAGAAGAATACAGCGACTGTATCCTTTTTTACCGTCTGGGCGATTTTTATGAGATGTTTTTTGAGGATGCTCTGACTGCATCGAAGGAGCTGGAGATCACACTTACTGGAAAAGACTGCGGACTGGAAGAGAGAGCGCCCATGTGTGGCGTTCCTTTTCATGCTGCGGAGACTTATATCAACCGGCTGATTGAAAAAGGCTACAAAGTTGCAATCTGTGAGCAGGTAGAAGATCCGAAAAAAGCAAAAGGTCTGGTGAAACGTGAAGTTGTCCGCATCGTCACACCGGGAACCACATTGGATGCCATGTCTCTGGATGAATCCAAAAACAATTATCTGATGTCCATCGTTTCCATTGGAGATCATTTTGGATGCGCTATTGCGGATATTACAACTGGTGACTGTTTTCTCACAGAGCTGGATAAACCACAAAAACTCCTGGATGAAATTAATAAATTTACCCCTGCAGAGATCATCTGCAATGATGCTTTTCTTTTAAGCGGCGTTGATGTGGAAGACCTGAAAGGACGTCTTGGAATCTGCGTATTTGCACTGGATCCATGGTACTTTGATGATCAGCTTTGCCAGAAGACACTGAAAGAGCATTTTCATGTAGGAAACCTGGAAGGTCTTGGAATTGCAGATTATGACAGCGGGATTATTGCATCAGGTGCTCTTTTCCTGTATCTGAAGGAAACCCAGAAAACAGCACTTTCCCATATGGCAAGCATCCGTCCATATTCTGCGGAGAAATATATGCTCATTGACAGCTCCAGCCGCCGGAATCTGGAACTTGTGGAAACCATGCGTGAGAAACAGAAACGAGGTTCTCTCCTCTGGGTACTGGATAAGACTAAAACCGCTATGGGAGCAAGAACTCTCCGTTCTTATGTCGAGCAGCCGCTGATCGATGCAGATGAAATCGAAAAGAGACTAAGTGCTCTGGAAGAACTGAATGAAAAGCCAATGGAGCGTGATGAGATCCGTGAATACTTAAATCCCATCTACGATCTGGAACGTCTGATCAGCCGCATCAGTTATAAATCCGCAAATCCAAGAGATCTGGTTTCTTTTGCCTCATCTCTGGAAATGCTTCCATATATCAAACAGATCCTATCAGAATTCCATTCTCCGCTGCTTCAGGAGATCAACGAAGATATGGATCCGCTGACCGATATCACAGAACTGATCCGTACTTCTATTACTGATGATCCGCCTTTAGCTCAAAAGGACGGTGGAATCATCCGTGAAGGCTACAATAAAGACGTGGATAAATTCCGCCGTTCCCGTACAGACGGAAAAAAATGGCTTTCTGAACTGGAAGCAAGGGAAAGGGAGCGTACCGGTATCAAGAGCCTGAAGATCAAATACAACCGTGTATTTGGCTATTCACTGGAAGTAACCAATCCATTTAAAGAACTTGTACCGGAAGATTACATCCGCAAACAGACGCTTACCAATGCAGAACGCTATATTACTCAGGAGCTGAAGGAACTGGAAGATCTGATCCTTGGGGCAGAAGACAAGCTTTATGCACTGGAATTTGAACTTTTTTCCAATATCCGTGATAAGGTCGGTGCAGAGGTTGTCCGTATCCAGCGAACAGCAAAAGCAGTTGCAGCACTGGATGTTTTTGCATCCCTGGCACTTGTAGCACAGAGGAATAATTTCGTCCGTCCGAAGATCAATGAAACTGGATTGATTGATATCCGAAACGGACGCCATCCTGTTGTGGAACAGATGATTGAGAACGATATGTTTATCCCTAATGATACATATCTTGACAACCATAAGAAACGGATCTCTATTATCACTGGCCCGAACATGGCAGGTAAATCCACTTACATGCGCCAGACAGCCCTCATTGTACTGATGGCACAGATTGGAAGCTTTGTTCCTGCGGACAGTGCCAATATCGGAGTCGTTGACCGTATCTTTACACGTGTAGGTGCTTCCGATGATCTTGCCAGCGGCCAGAGTACCTTTATGGTAGAGATGACAGAAGTTGCCAACATTCTTCGAAATGCCACATCAAAGAGTCTTCTGATCCTGGATGAGATCGGACGCGGAACCAGTACTTTTGACGGCCTTTCCATTGCATGGGCAGTGATCGAACAC
>CAVBVT010000210.1:0-2492 GCA_963598855.1 Eggerthellaceae bacterium | reverse complement strand
GAAAAGCCAGTTCTTACGGCCAACTACCAATGGCCGAATGCTGTTCTCACTGAGATTATTACTCAGGCTGCATGCACCATCTTTCAGATAGTTCATCATGAATGGACGACAACCATTGGAATAGTTGATTGCCTTGATCAGCCTGTCTCCGGATTCCGGATGCAATTGGTCAATCCACGACAAAAAAGCCTCTATGACAGGTTTTTGATCCTTCAGACGGCGATTATAAATCTGTTTGAGCGATAATCCTTTTTCTCGATAAGAACGTTCATACTCAAACAGCTTATTACAGTATAGGAATCCCTGGACTGCCGGATAGGTATAATCCTTTTCGTGACCTTTGGGTATTGCCCGCAGCCAATAGCGTCGTATGTGAGCCCAGCAACAACAACGCTGTGCCTCCGGCACTTTGTTGTATCCTTTATAACCATCAACCATTAGATAGTATCCGGGATCTGCACCTGCCAGAAAAGCAGCAGCATTACTGCCGGCTCTGGTCGGAGTATAATTATAAAGGATGATAGGAATCTCACTATCGTCACCAGTGCGTACCAGCCAGACATAAGATTTACTCTGTGGTCTGCGGCCTTCTTCCTTTAATACCTGGATCGGAGTCTCATCTGCCATCAGATATCTGCGTTTCAACAGTTCCCGGTGCAGATATTCATACATTGGCAGAAAGTAATTCTCTGCACAGTAGATGATCCAACTGGCCATGGTTGTACGGCTGATCTTTACCCCAAGGTGTTCAAAGTCCTTCTCCTGACGGTATAAGGGCATGGACATGACATATTTATAATACATCACATGTGCTGCAAGACCGGACGATGCATAACTTCCCGGGATCAGTGCAGGAGTTCCTTCGTCCTTGATGAACTGGGGATCTTCCGTTTCCTTGCATTGTGGACACTCATAGGTAGTCGCATAATAATCAATGCGCTCCAGCTTTGGCTCTGTATAACGCAGTTCTGTCCGGATGAGTTCGTGTCCGATAGGAATCATCGTTGTTCCACAAACATCACACGTTTTCTGTTCTTCCGCAAGAGTATCTACATAAACATTCTCTGTCGGAAGATCAGCAAAGACCTCATCATAAGTAGCTTTCGATTTACGGGCTTTCTTGTGTGCTTTTACCTCAATGTATTCCACCTCCAGGGACACCGGTTCCGGTTCATCCTCCGTCTGTAGATGGAACAGATCCAACTGTCCTGGAAACTGTTTATGCCGGATCTCACTGGTGGAGCCAAAAAGTTTGGTCTTCAAGTAGTCCAACTGTGCCTGAAGGTTAGCAATCAATTGATCCTTTTCGCTGTCTTTGGCATCACGTTCCTGCAGCATTTTCTGCTGGGAACGGATAAGATCATTCTGGGTGCTGATTGTATTATTCAGTTGTGAAATCGTATCCTTAAGCTCTAAGAGCTGGATATCTCTTACTCCTGAAGGCATTTGTCTTTTCGCTCCTTTTCTATGGTTCAATTATACCATAAAACAAGCGAAAAATCCCGAAAAATCAAGCATTTCCAGTACTTTTTATTGCCTTTGGCTGTTCGATTTCAAGACCTGACATAAGCCAGTCAAACTGCCTCCATGTAATAGGTTTTACCTCATTACGGTTACGCGGCCAACGGTATTTTCCTACGTTGGCATCGAGGCGCTTATATAAAAGTACAAATCCTTCACGTTCATGAAGAAGCACTTTTATTCGATCATTACGTCTGCCACAGAAGAGATAGATTGCATTTGGCCTGGAAGGGTTCATATTCAGCTGGTCTTTTACGACAGCGCATAATCCATCAATGGACTTTCGCATATCTGTATAACCACAGATCACATAAATCTCATCCGCGACAGTGATGTCCCCTAACATGTCCCTGTCACAATTTTAAGGATCTGTGACAGCAGCTTCGGGTCAACATCATTTGAAATTTTTATTGAAACAGTCCCGAGC
This sequence comes from Eggerthellaceae bacterium, assembly GCA_963598855.1. Taxonomy (GTDB): domain Bacteria; phylum Bacillota; class Clostridia; order Lachnospirales; family Lachnospiraceae; genus Blautia_A. The sequence continues at coordinate 544 of CAVBVT010000210.1, read as the reverse complement.
ATGACCTCGATGGCGGGGCTGGTTTCTTCCAGCGGAAGCATTGTGCTTTCGACAGTTGGAATGCCCGAGTTTGGAAGATCAGGTATCACCTCAAGTTTTACAACATCCTGTTTAAGAGCTGGCTTATAATCACCGCGTCCTGTGGCAGAGGGGATATTATAACAAGCTTTTTTTCTCAGTCTTTTAACCCAGTTGTAAAAAGTACCGGGATTGATGTTATGTTCCGTACACCATTGGTAATCACTAAGACCGCTGCTGCGGCACTCCATGATAAGTTGGTATTGTTCGTCTGCTGTGCGTCTTTGCGTTTTCATACAGGAAACCTCCATAGTTATAGTAAAACGCTCGCATTTATAGTATCTAGCACCGATACTATAGTAAAATGCTGGCATCTATCATCTATAATTATGGCAAATTTTGTGATGATTTTAAATCCACCCTGAAACTAGGCGGTTACCATATATATACATACTGCCGCTCACAGAAAGTTGCAAGCGGCAGTATATGTACAGATGTCTTTACCGCTGTCTGACAGCAGTATAGC
>CAVBVT010000209.1:0-2524 GCA_963598855.1 Eggerthellaceae bacterium | reverse complement strand
TAGACAGTGTAGTAGAAAGTCCCGCAAAGAACAATGCGATCATAAACAGTACAAACCAGAGCATGCCGCCTGAAATCTGTGAGAAAACCAGCGGCAGAGACATAAAGATCAGTCCTTTGCCCGCTGTAGGATCCAGTCCATAAAGGATAACGGCCGGAATAGTAACAAAACCGCATAAAACGCATATCAGAAGCTGTACCACATTTACAGTCACAAAATCTGTTGCCAGATCTGCGGAATCATCCAGATACATTCCATAAGTAAGCAGATATCCAGGTCCAAGACCTACCGCAAAGAGAGCCATACCAGCTGCTGATGCCCAGAGATCAGGATCCTTAAACATCGTCCAGTCCGGAGCTACATAATATTCAATTCCTTCTGCAATTCCAGGTAACATAAAAACTCTGACTGTAATGATAAGAAGAAAAATGATCATCATAGGGAGCAGGATTTTACATACTTTTTCCACACCCTTCTGGATTCCTCTCAGACTGATGGCAGCTGTTCCAACAATGATCAGCACCACACACAGATAGATCAATGCACGATTGTCATTCACCTGTTCATAAAATCCTGAAACATCTTTAAGAAATGGTGCTCCGGCACACGTATAAACAATATAGATAAGAACTGTTCCCATAACAATAGGATAATAACACAAAAGACCTAACGGTGTAGCTGCCATAAAATAACCAAACGCCGTACCTTTGCGTCCTGCAAGTTTTCCCAGAACATTTACTGCGCTCATCTTGTATCTGCGTCCCAGTGCGCTCTCTGCCCAACCTGCAGGGATTACTGCAATGATCGTGATCAGTACAAAGGCGAGCACGAAGGTACCTCCTCCATATCTGGCACACAGCATAGGAAATCTCCACATTGCTCCTACGCCCACGGCCATTCCCAACGTCGAGAGAATGTAGCCGATTCTGGAGCCCCAACCCTCTGTTTTTTTATTGTTATCCATTGTATTTCCTCACTTCCTTTTGTCGTATGGGCTGCAGGCAGACAGCTTAATGCAGCCCATCATTTCTGTTTCTGCACTTTCTTCTGACAGCCTCAGTGCTTCAGAGAATATCCTATGAGAAGAGCAGAACCTCCACCAAGTCCAACAGCATAAATTCCAAGCATCACCCATGTAATCATTGACATAATCATTACCTCCCTTATTCTTTAGGCTCTTACGGCCTTTTTGATTAACGTGTTCTTAATATAATCAATCATTGTTTCTACATTGTTATCTACATTTATTCCCATCTTTGCCAGGCGGTCAGAAACATCTACAGGAAGATCATTCCCATCTACAGGTTCATTCAGTCTGCCGCCCATAATGATCGGAACTTTAATACCACACTTATGGAATTTTGCCAGCATATCTTTTGCAAAGCTGTATGCGATTCCATTATAAGTACTTACCAGCACCGCTTTTCCTTCTGTTTCAATTACCGTATCCGCAAGTTCATCAATGGAAATCGTAGTTCCAAGGTCAAAAACATTTGCTCCTGCTTCCAACAGTACGTTTTTGCAGATTTCTTTTCCAAATTCATGAACATCCGTAGCTCCGATCACCACATTGACATCCTGCAAAGGCTTTTCATCGATGCCGGATATTTTGTCCATGATCTCATCTTTCTGTTTTGTGATAGTTTTTACAATGCTGGTCGGACGAACAGGAATCCTTCCTCTCATTGCATTTTTGTCACTCTTTCCAACTCCGAACATTGCTTCAAGCTGTTCCACTCCGATCGCTTTCAGTGCGGCCAGCACCTGTCCGGGATGTGTGATATCTATATGCAGAGTATCAAGCCCGTTCAGTACTCTCTCAAAGAAAATATTTCCATTGGAAACAAGAATATCTGTTTCTGCTTCAATCTTTTCATAATTCAGGAAATCCGCATACATCGGAGCTTTCTCGATCATCATATCTACCTCATGATGAGCCTGGATGATTTCATCTGCTGACGGTACTCTCATGGCCTCAGTCACCGGAATCGGACAGATTGCATGACCGCTTGAATATTTCATCTGTCCTATAGCATCTGCCATAGAGAAGGAAGCCATCGCCCCATAGTTTCTTGGGAGATCATATCCAAAGTCTATTGTATTTCCATAAATCATAGATCCCGGTGTATGGAATTTATTTAGTCGTTCCATCGCACAGTTAAAAATAATCCTCAGTATTGGATCACTGAAAAGATTTCCAAAGCAATGGCTGAGCCCTGCCCCCAGCAGATCCTCGACTATATATCGTTCCAGTCTGGCATATCCTACCATATTGGCAAGATCATGAAACTGTGCACCGAACCCGTCATCCAGATTCGAATGGACCACAGCCCCTGCCTCACGGAATCTTCCCATCAATGCAAGTGCTTTAACCATATCCGTTGTTCTGTATTCCTCCAGATCAAGTCCCGGATATTCGTAGGTATAATAATGAGAAACATTTCCAATGGTCGTAACTCCTGCCTGAAGTCCAAATATAGTGTTTTCCAGAGAGTTAAGAGAGCCGATCATATGATCTCCAAGG
>CAVBVT010000208.1:0-2551 GCA_963598855.1 Eggerthellaceae bacterium | reverse complement strand
ATACATACACGGCCAAGGATCGGAGCCTTTTTTCCATGGATCAGTACCCAGCCCTTATTGGAAAGCTGTCTCGGGTAGCCGTCTGCATAACCCACCGGAATCGTAGCCATTCTGGTAAAACGTTCTGTGACAAAAGTTCCTCCATAACTTACTGCAGTTCCGCGCTCCACATTCTTTACATAGGATACGTGGCTCTTAAGCTCCATAGCAGGAATCAGCTTCACAACGTCACGCTCAACCTCCTCAGAAGGATAAATGCCATAGATGGTGATTCCTGCACGGACAACATTAAGGTTAGCCTCCGGAACACGGATGATGCCTGCGCTGTTGGAACAATGGCGGACCGGAATATGCACGCCCCTTTTTTCCAGAAGGTCCGCAAAACGTAAGTAACGGTCAAGCTGCACAAGTGCAGGAGAACGGTCAAACTCATCTGCTCTTGCAAAATGGGTAAACATTCCCTCGATCACAAGATTCGGGATCTTTGCAACTTCCTCGATCTTAACAGCATTCTCCGGAATATCCGCGTAACCGATCCTGGTCATTCCTGTATCCAGAGCCAGGTGAATATGTACATCTTTTCCAATGCGCTCTCCTGCTTTGGCATACTCCACTGCAGTATTCAGATCGGAAATGGTGACCCGGATATCATTGGCAGCAAGCTCCTCATAATATTCCTCAAAAACAATGCCCAGGATCAGGATCGGCTTGGTAATTCCGGCATGACGAAGTTCCAGTGCTTCCTCTGCTGTAGCTGTGGCAAATCCCCAGATATAATCATAATCATGGATCAGTTTTGCGATAGCTCTGGCACCATGTCCGTAACCATCTGCCTTGATCACTGCAATGATCTTGGTTCCCTCTTTCACATTTTTGTGCATCTCTTCAAAGTTATGGGCAATGGCATCCAGGGATACCAGTGCTTTGACTCTCTCGTATTTTTTCATAATTTTGACTCCTCTTCACCTATCGCTAAAGCCTGCGGCAGATATTCAATGATATCTCCTGCCAGCATACTGCGCTTTCCTTTTTCAGCGGCTGCAAGATCGCCGCAAAGTCCGTGAAGATAAACACCTAACGCGGCCTTTAAAACCATTGGAGGCTCTTCCTCCGTTTTCTGATTCAGATACATACATAACACGCCTGCAAGAAGTCCGGAAAGCACATCTCCGCTTCCCGCAGTTGCCATGCCGGAATTCCCCGAAATGTTTAAATAAATATCATTTCTGCCATCTGTAACTACTGTGCATGCGTCTTTCTGGACACACACGCAGCCAGCTTCCCTGGCATAATCTACAGCTGTTCTGGCAATGTCTTCCTGGATCTCCCGGATACTTTTGCCGCAAAGTCGGCTCATCTCTCCAATATGAGGCGTCAGGATCACATTTTCTCCCAGCAATTCTCTCCACTGCGGATGCATGGCCAGAAGGTTCAGTCCGTCTGCATCCAGGACAAGAGGCTTCTTCTCCCGGGCAGCAGCCGTAAGAAACCACTGTTCTCTCTCACGGCTGGCCTTGGAAGTTCCAAGTCCCGGTCCGATCACGATCACATCACACCAGGAAAGAAGCTGTTCATTGGATTCCTCATCAAACCGGGTGCACACCATGGCCTCCGGCAAAAGAATCTGCAGCGGTATCCGATTCTTTTCCACTGTCTGGATCTTCACCATTCCCGCTCCGGCCCGGAGTGCTGCACTGGCACTTAAATAAGCAGCCCCGCACATTCCTTCACTTCCGGCAACAAGTAAGATCTTTCCAAAAGTCCCCTTGTTTCCGCCGGGATCACGCTCCGGAAACAGCTTCAGGTCTTCTTTCTCCAGACAGCGTGCAGATACCTTTACAGCTTTCTGTTCATAGATCCCGATATCCGCTATAACGATCTTTCCTGCATACAGCCTTCCCGGATAAAAGCAAAGGCCTCTTTTTGCATAGGCAAATGTAACAGTGAGATCGGCACTGAAGGCAATACCCATTTCCAGGCCAGTATCTCCGTTTACTCCTGATGGGATGTCAACAGCGATCTTTTTCGCCCGTGCACTGTTCATCTCATGGATGATCTTCGCATAATGTCCCTCGATCGGACGCACAAGGCCTACACCGAACACGGCATCTACTATAGTAGTATATTCGCTCCAGTCCGGGTTATTCACTTCCGGCACATGATAACCTGTGGCGATCTTATACTGAAGTACTGTTTCCCGGGTCATTTTTTCTTTATTCCCGGCCATAAAGAATTCTGTCCGGACTCCTTTCAGGTGGAACAGTCTGGCAATGGCGATCCCGTCGCCGCCGTTATTTCCACTTCCGCAGACAACCAGGATCTTCTCCTTCTTCTCCAGGTATTTCTCCATTTCCTCTACAACTTTCAGTGCTGCCCGCTCCATGAGAACTTCTGAAGCTACCCCGATCTTGTGGATCGTGGCATTGTCCAGATTTTTCATCTCTTCGCAGGTAACAAGTTTTTTCATGCTGTTTCTCTGCCTCCCTTTCCCTAATAATAATCTCTCGGAATCTCCAAGCCAGTAAATACAAGGCTTTCAGATTCCATTTTT
>CAVBVT010000207.1:0-2604 GCA_963598855.1 Eggerthellaceae bacterium | reverse complement strand
GTTCTGGGAGTACCGGTATATAAAGATGGGAAGGTGATCGGCGTTCTTGGAGGTTCCTGCAATGTCACAGCATTAAGCCATATGCTGTTTGATGATCTTTTTGACGGAGCCGGAAACAGTCTCATTACCACCAGCGATGGCGAGATCATTGCTTTTGACAGCGGCTCTGCATCCAGCACGGAAATTACATACGGAACAAATCTTTTTAAATATTACGGGGAAAAGAATCTCAGAGGAGAACATACACTTCAGGATGTGCAGGCAGATTTCCGAAATGGCAAAAAAGGTCTAGTGAAGCTGAGTCTTGGTGAGAGAATGGAAGAAGACAGTTATCTGGCTTACATGCCTATCGGATATAATGATTGGGTGATCTGTTATACAGTACCTGTAAGAAATGCGCAGCAGGCGTATGATTTTATTTCCAGATATGAACTGATATTTATGGGCGGTTTCTGCGTTATGGTAGCAGTTCTGATCGTTTATATCATTCTCAGAAACAACCGGGAGAAGGCTGAACTGCTTCGCACAGCACAGAGAGATGCCCTGACAGGCGTATATAATAAGGAGAATACGCAGAAGGTGATCGACAGCATCTTAAGAGAAAAAACTTCTTCCGCTTTTCATGGTTTTCTGATTATGGATATGGATCATTTTAAAGAAGTAAATGATGTTTACGGTCATGCTGTTGGAGATAAAGTACTGCAAATGTTCAGCGATTTTCTCAAGGCTCAGTTCCGCGAACAGGATGTGATCGGACGTATTGGCGGAGATGAGTTTGTTGCACTACTTTATAATATCGGTTCCAGAGAAAACATGGAATCCAGAATAAAGGATATCCAGAAGAAGATAGGGGAGCTTCATGTAGATGAGATGGAGGGACATCAGTTTACATTAAGCGCAGGAATTGCTTTTGCACCTCAGGATGGCGACACATTTATGGAGCTGTACCAGAAGGCAGATCTTGCCCTGTATCAGACGAAACGTGGCGGAAGAAACGGATACCGGATCTACGAAAGTACGAAATCAGAATAACAAGATAAAAAGAAAACCTGCACTTTTCTTTGCTGTGAGAGAGTTACCATGACAAAGAAAGGTGCAGGATTTTTTTATGCTTCCGGGATTTTCTGAATGATCGTTCTGTTTATAATGACTAGGAATATAACGGATACGATCAGTGAAAAGATCTCAGCGATCGGAAATGCCCACCATACTGCATGAAGTCCGCCGATAGAAGACAGAATATATGCAGCAGGTACCAGAACGACCAGCTGACGCATAAGGGATACGATCATGCTGAAAATAGCTCTTCCAAGAGCCTGGAAAACAGTTCCTGCAATGATGCAGAACCATGCGATCAGATAATGGATTCCAATGATACGCAGGGCTGGAATACCGATAGCAAGCATATCTTCAGATGCACTGAACAGTCCCAGGAGAGTCTTTGGTATAAATTCAAAGGCAAGGAAGCCAATGAAAGTAAAACAGAATGCGATAAACATGCTGACTTTGACAGTCTGGAGCATACGTTTTTTGTGGCGTGCGCCGTAGTTGTAGGCGATGATTGGTGTGATACCGTTATTAAGGCCGAATACAGGCATGAAGAAAAAGCTCTGCAGCTTAAAGTAAACGCCAAATACAGCGGTTGCTGTTACTGTAAAATTCATCAGGATCAGGTTCATGGAATAGGTCATGACAGAGCTGATGGACTGCATGATAATAGATGGAATACCTACTGCGTAAATATGTCCGATGATCTGCGGATCCGGGCGGAATCCATGGAAACTGAGTCGGACTTCATGATTGAATTTGTGGTTGCAGAGTCCGGCAACGATACAGGCTACACACTGTCCGATCACTGTGGCAACAGCAGCACCTGTTACGCCCATTTTCGGAGCACCAAGAAGACCAAAGATCAGGATCGGGTCCAGGATGATGTTTGTGATGGCACCGCAGAGCTGTGAAGTCATGCTGAAAATGGTTTTTCCAGTGGATGTAAGCAGTCGTTCAAAGAAGAACTGACCGAAAAGGCCAAAGGAAAAGATCATGACTGTGCTTAAGTATTCGATTCCGAATTTCATGATCTCAGGATCGGAACTGTGCAGCTGACTGGCATAAAAAGGTCTTACTACAGTAAGTCCAAGAACCAGGAATACCAGATAGCTTAATGCGTAAAGAAAAGCTGCATTGCTGGCTGTTCGGTTGGCTTTGTCGAAATTCTTTTCTCCAAGTGATTTGGAAAGCAGCGCGTTCATACCAACTCCAGTTCCGGCACCTACTGCAATCAGAAGTGTCTGCAATGGGAAAGCCATGGAAACGGCAGTCAGTGCATTTTCGGACAGCATGGCTACAAAGACACTGTCCACAATGTTGTATAAAGCCTGCACCAGCATGGAGATCATCATAGGCAGGGAAATGTTCAGCACAAGTTTTCCTACGGGCATTGTGCCCATCTTGTTTTCTGCTATGGGAGCAGATGTACTTTTTTGATTCATACTTCCTCCAGTTTGTATTTCTGTAATTTTTTCGTCTAATTGGATATATTAGCATGAAAATATAAGGGTTTCAAGAGAAGAAGAGTATCTATATAAAATATCATTGCTATTC
>CAVBVT010000206.1:0-2746 GCA_963598855.1 Eggerthellaceae bacterium | reverse complement strand
CAAGCCTGGATATGGGACGTACAGAGAGACAGAGACGAGTGATCCAGATGATCGTCAGCAAGGCCAAATCAGCCGGATTAAGCAAGATCTTTACAATTATGGATGATGTATTCCCGATGGTTACAACATCTATGGACAAGACAGAAATCCTTCAGCTGCTCCCGACTCTGATCGGTTACAGCATTGATGATACAACAGGATTCCCGACATCCTACAAGTTCTCAAATGTTAAGGGAAGTATCATCGTACCTACAACACTTGAGACAAACGTTATTGAGCTTCACAAGTTCCTCTATGGTGATGAAGCATATGAACCATCCTCTACTGTCAAGACAAACAGTGAGAAGATCCTTGAGATCGTTGGTGGTGAAAGCAAGCTGGATGAGGTACAGACGAACGTAGAAGAAAATACAGCTAACGATACTGTTGTATTCGAAGACGGAAGTGGCTGGGCTGACACAAGCGGAAGCGGTGACTACAGCTATGATGATAACAGTGGAAGCAGTGACAACAGCGGAAGCACATCCGGTGGCGACACAGGTTATGATGATTCCAGCAGCGGGGATACTGGCTATGACGATTCCGACAATAGTGGCGGTGATGATTCTGGCTATGTTGAACCGGATAACGGTGGCGGCGACACAACTGGCGGAGATACCTCCGGTGGAGACACAACTGGCGGAGATACCTCAGGTGGGGATACTTCCGGTGGAGATACCAGTGGCGGAGACACCTCCGGTGAAGATGCCGGCGGCGGTGATTATGTAGAAGATGGCGGCGTAGCAGAGGCATCTGTTCCGGCTCCGGAAGCTGCATAAATAAAATACAGGCATACATCAGGTATGGATTCAGAAGGGAATTTCTTGTTGAAGAAATTCCCTTCTTCTGTTACCATTGTTAAAGATTATAGTTACGAATGTTCTTATAAACGGGAAAGAACAGTAAGGAGAACTTATGGACAATGCAAAAGTAGATGTGATCATTCCGGCATACCGCCCGGGAAAAGAATTTTCCATGCTGATCGATCGAATTAACAGACAGACAGTTCCTGTGCACAGGTTTATCATCATGAATACCGAGGAGAAGTTATGGGATCCTCAGTTGAACGAGAAGTTTCCGTTTCTTGAAGTACACCATCTGAAAAAGTCAGAGTTTGATCATGGCGGTACACGGGCGCGTGCAGCGGAGCTGTCAGATGGAGATATCATGGTTTTTATGACACAGGACGCGATGCCGGCGGACAAACATCTTATAGAAAATCTGATCAGACCATTACAGCAAAATCCTCAGACGGGAGCGGCATATGCCAGACAGCTTCCAAATGACAAATGCAGTTTTACAGAGCGTTATACACGATCCTTTAATTATCCGGAAAAATCCATACTCAAAACAAAAGAAGATCTTTCAGTATATGGGATCAAGACATACTTCTGTTCCAATGTATGTGCGGCATATAAAAAAAATATCTACCAGCAGCTTGGGGGATTTGTCAGAAAAACAATTTTTAACGAAGACATGATCTATGCAGGTACACTGATCCAGGCAGGATATGGAATTGCATATGCGGCAGAGGCCAAAGTAATCCATTCTCACAATTATTCCTGCATGCAGCAGTTTCACCGGAATTTTGACCTTGGGGTTTCGCAGGCAGAACATCCGGAAATCTTTGAAGGGGTTCCTTCTGAAGGCGAGGGACTTAAACTGGTAAAACGCACATTCGGATATCTGGTTAAAAGCGGACGCATATGGCTGATTCCTGGATTTGTCATGCAGTCAGGATGTAAATATGCAGGATATCTGGCGGGCAAAAAATACCGTAAACTTCCGCGAAAAATGATCCTGTGGTGTACGATGAACCGCGAGTACTGGAGCGACTGAGAAACACGCTTTTTTAAAGGAGTTATCACACTTTGAACACAATTGCTTGCTACACTGTTTTCATAAACAAAAAGATGAAAAGAAAGGAGCACAGGCATGAGTGACGGAGATAGATGGAATCCGGAAAATGCTCCAGGAAATGATATAAACAGCGGCAGTAATATACCGCAATATGAACATTATCATATGCACCAGAATCTGGGAAACGACCAGACTCAGAAACCTCCCAAAAGGAAAGCAGACAGATCGCGTTGCGAACACAGAAGTCACAGATTTGCGACAACGATTGCGCTGGCAGTTGTTTTCGGACTGGTGGCAGGAGTTGTTTTTCAGAGTGTGAATATTATATCTGAAAAATATTTAGGAACAGATTCAACAGATGATCAGGTAGCAACAGCGCAGCTGGCAGTGGATGCTGCATCAGACAACGCTTCAGATATATCAGATAACACCTCTTCAGACAGTACGGCGGACGCTGATACAGCAGAGAATACGACGGTTTCAGATACCACGGCGGATACAACGACAGCCGGAACAGGTTCAGTTGCAGATGTTGCGAAGGCTGCAATGCCGACAGTTGTAGCAATTACTTCTGTCAGTATTCAGGAGATACCGAACTATTTCAGTGCCTTTGGCTTTGGATACGGATATGGCGGCTCTCAGCAGTATTCCAGTGAGGGAAGCGGATCAGGAATTATAGTTGGGGAAAATGACGACGAACTTCTGATCGCGACCAACAATCACGTAGTTTCCGGGGCAACGACTTTAAGTGTATGCTTTGCCGGAAATGATGTGGTTAATGCAGAAGAAGAGACCGTAGATATGTCCGGAAGTGATGGCGATGTGAATGTGGAGGATGCAGTCAGTG
>CAVBVT010000205.1:0-2765 GCA_963598855.1 Eggerthellaceae bacterium | reverse complement strand
GGATACCGCCGTTTGCTGCTGTTGCTGCGATGGAACGTGCATCCATAAGTGCAACTGCAGACATCTGACCGTTTCCTGGCTTGCTTCCTTCTCTGTTCGGGAAGTTTCTGGTTGTATGACGGATACTTAAGCCATCGTTGCACGGAGTATCTCCTGCACCGAAGCACGGTCCGCAGAATGCAGTACGGATAATTGCACCTGCCTCCATAAGATCTGCAATATAGCCCTGTCTTGTAAGGTTGATAAATACAGGCTGGGAAGACGGATATACGGAAAGGCTGAATTCTCCGTCGCCTGTGTTTTTGCCTTTCAGCGCATGTGCTGCTTCTACTACGTTTGTGTAGTTACCGCCTGCACATCCTGCGATGACTGCCTGCTGTACCTGAAGGCCTTTGTCTGTGATCTTGTCTGTAAGGTGGAACGGTGCTTTGCCCTGAGAAACTTTTGCTGCTTCCTCCTCAACACTGTGAAGGATATCTTTCAGGTTTGCATTGAGCTCATCGATCTCATAAGTGTTGCTTGGATGAAACGGAAGTGCGATCATTGGTTTTACAGTACTTAAATCTACGTAAACCACGCCATCATAGTAAGCAACTTTTGCAGGATTCAGCTTTTTGTAATCTCCGCCGCGGCCATGGATAGTCAGGAACTCTTTTGTATCCTCGTCTGTTCTCCAGATGGATGAAAGACAGGTTGTCTCTGTTGTCATAACATCGATACCATTTCGGAAATCTGTCTTCATGGAAGAAACGCCAGGTCCTACGAACTCCATAACTTTGTTTTTCACATATCCGTTTTTGAACACTGCACCGATAATAGCAAGTGCGATATCCTGCGGTCCTACCCATGGATTTGGTTTTCCATCCAGATAGATTGCAATTACTTCCGGACATGAAACATCGTAGGTATCACAGAGAAGCTGTTTTACCAGCTCACCGCCTCCTTCGCCGATAGCCATGGTTCCAAGTGCACCGTAACGGGTATGGGAGTCAGATCCAAGGATCATTTTTCCGCAGCCTGCAAAATTCTCTCTCATGTACTGATGGATAACTGCAATGTGAGGTGGTACATAGATTCCGCCGTATTTCTTTGCTGCGGAAAGACCGAACATGTGGTCATCTTCATTGATAGTTCCGCCTACTGCACAAAGAGAATTGTGACAGTTTGTAAGTACATACGGGATCGGAAATTTTTCCATTCCGGATGCCTTGGCTGTCTGGATGATTCCTACAAATGTGATATCATGGGAAGCCATTGCATCGAATTTCAGTTTCAGGTTTTCCATGTTTCCTGATGTGTTGTGTGCCTCCATGATGCCGTAAGCCATGGTGCCCTTTCTTGCTTCAGATTTCTCTGCTTTTTTTCCGGTGAGTGCTTCCACCTTGGCTGCTTCTGCTTCCGGTACGATCTCTGTTCCGTTTACCAGATATGCGCCGCCATCATATAACTTTACCATAATGTATTCGCTCCTTTTTCTTTTTTCACGATGTTTGCTTTTCGTGATTTTATTGTATCGCATCCAAAGCATTCTGACTAATTGCCAAAATGAATGCTGTTATAACTTTTTTGTCAAATAAAACAAGCCCTCATCCACAGGCTAACCGAATAACTGTTTCGGGAAAATAAACCTGTGGATAAAGGGCTTGTACTTTTTTATGCAGTTATAAAACGAATTTATTCTTTGCCATTAAAGCAATATGTACATACATTGCATGGATCGATTCCGATGGATTCCAGAAGATCATCCAGTCTATGATAACGAAGGGTGGTAAAATTCTGCATCTTGCAGATGTCCTGTACCATCTGCTCGTATTTCTCTGTATGCGGATCTGCGTATTCGTCCAGAACTTCCTGCGGACAGTTTGGGCCTTCTCTTTTCTCGATGACCTGACGGGCGATCAGTTCCATCTCGGATTTAGAACGGGAAAAATTCAAATATTTGCAGCCGTACATGATCGGCGGGCAGGCAGGACGGACATGCACTTCTTTTGCACCGCTTCTGTACAGGAACTCGGTTGTCTCACGAAGCTGGGTTCCACGTACAATGGAATCATCAATAAGAAGAAGTTTCTTATCTTTGATCAGCGCACGTACAGGGATCAGTTTCATCTTGGCGATCAGGTTACGCTGATTCTGGTTGGTAGGCATAAAAGATCTCGGCCAAGTTGGTGTATATTTAATAAATGGTCTTGCATAAGGAATGCCTGATCCATTGGCATATCCAATGGCATGGGCAATGCCGGAGTCCGGAACACCGGCTACAATGTCCGGATGAACGGAATCCCCGTCTCTCTTTGCAAGCATGCTTCCGCAGCGGTAGCGCATCTCCTCTACATTTACCCCTTCATAAGATGCCGTTGGATATCCGTAGTAAACCCAGAGGAAGGAACAGATCTTCATTTTCTTTCCAGGCTCTACCAGAGTTTTGACTCCGTCTGCTGTTACAAATACGATCTCTCCAGGGCCAAGTTCTTTATAATCTTCGTATCCAAGATTGATATAGGCGTGACTTTCAAAAGACAGGCAGTAGGAACCTTCTTTATGGCCGATCTCCACAGGCATACGACCCATCTTGTCACGGGCTGCATAAATTCCGTCTTTTGTCATAAGGAGCAGTGTCATGGAACCATCGATCAGCCCCTGTACATACTGGATACCCTCCACGAAATTGTCTTTTTCACAGATCAGAGCTGCGATCAGCTCTGTTACATTGACGGTTCCGTTTGTCATTTCCTGAAAATGTACCTTGGTGGTATCATACATCC
>CAVBVT010000204.1:0-2767 GCA_963598855.1 Eggerthellaceae bacterium | reverse complement strand
GGCCAGCGCTTCTCTTCTTGACAAAGAAGGAAAGATCCTCATCGGTTCCAACCGTATCCATGAATCTATTGTAGTATACCGTATTGACCAGAATACCGGTTATATGACAGAGCTTGGATATTACCCGTCTTTAGGACTGACTCCAAGATTTATCACTTTTGATCCGGAGTACAGAAACTTTTACATGGCAAATGAAGACAGTGACACTATCGTTGAGATGAAGCTGGATTCCGAAACCGGACTTATGACTTATACCGGCAGGATCATTCCTACAGAGAGCCCTGTCTGTATCACATTTCGATAGGAGGCTGCCTTTATGAATCTTGGTTTAATTTCATTAATTCTGCTTCTTGCAGCAATTGTTATTGGTTTTGTAAGAAACTGTAACGTAGGTATCCTCTGTATGGCGTTTTCCATGATCCTCGGGATCATCTACGGCATGGATGTAAAAGAGATCCTCAGCGGTTTCAGCTCTTCTCTTTTTATCCAGATGGTTGGAATCACCTATCTTTTTGCCATTATCAGCGGAAACGGCACACTGGAGCTTCTTGCCAGAAAGATGGTTGGACTTGTTGGTGCCAAACGTCATCTGATCCCGTTTGTTATGTATATCCTTGGCTTTGCCATCTGTGCAGTAGGTCCTGGAGCGATCCCGTCACTGGCTATTGTTCCGGTTATCGCGATCCCGGTAGCTGTATCCGCAGGCGTCAATCCGATCATGACTGCGATCATCGGTGATCTTGGTGTAATGTCCGGACGTATGAGCCCTCTGACACCGGAAAGTGCAGTTGTCCGTGAACTGATGGAAGAGCAGGGCATGAAAGGAAATACACTGCCGATCATGGCTGCAATGATCGTTACTGCACTTGTTACGATGGTACTGGTATACATCTATTACAAAGGATGGAAAGTTGATGAGACCGTTTCTCTTCAGCAGGAAAAACTTCCTGCATTTACAGGAAAACAGTGGCTTTCCATTCTGGGACTTGTTGTTCTTGCAGTAGGAGCTCTGTTCTTCTCCTGGAATGTAGGACTTACCGGCTTTACCATCGGTTCAGCACTCCTTGTTCTGGGATGCGGCGATGAGAAAAAAGCGATCGCAGCCATTCCATGGAATGTAATCCTTATGGTTCTTGGCGTAGGAATCCTGATGAATGTAATTTCTCTTTCCGGTGGAATCGATATTATGGTATCTGCGCTGGAAGCTATCATGGGAAAACGTACAGCGACTATGATCATGGCGATCGCAGCTGGTCTGATGTCATTTTTCAGTTCCGGACTTGGTGTGGTATTCCCTACACTGATCCCTACAGCAACAGGTCTTGCAGGCGGTCTTGGCGTCAGTGCGCTGGAGCTTGTTGTCGTGATCGTTATCGGAGGAACCGTATCCGGCTTTACCCCGATCTCCACAACAGGAGCTCTTATCATGGCAGGCGTTTCCCAGCAGGAAAATGCTGAAGAACGTTTCCCGCAGAACCGTATGTTTATTGAGCTTTTTGCCGTGTCATTTATTGCACTGGCAGTACTTGCGATCTTTGCTTTTGCAGGGATTTACGGACTGTTTATTTCCTGATAATTCCCAAAAGTTATATTTCCATTCTTTTTCACAATTATACAAATGGCGCAAGGTGTTTTATGATGGTTACAGAAAGAAACTTAAGCATCACATGAGGAGGAATAAACCGTGAAGATCATTAAAAATGCAGTTGCCGGAACACTGGAATCCAGCGATGCTCTGGTAACGGTAGAACCAAACGCAGAGGGAGCAGGGATCGAATTTGATCTGGACAGTGTTGTGATCAACCAGTTCGGAAACAGCATCCGTGCAACTGTTATGGATACCCTCGACAGACTGGATGTAAACGATGTTAAGATCCGTGTCGTAGACAAAGGTGCTCTTGACTGTACGCTGAAAGCAAGAGTGGAAGGAGCTGTCTTCCGCGGGGCAGAGCAGAGCGAAAATCTTCCATGGGGAGGTGCCATTCGATGAATCCAAATAAAAAAAGATTAAGAAGAACCATGATGTTCCTCAACTGCCAGAAACCGGGTCTTATCAAAGATCCGTATATCTACAAACCAGACTCCATTATGCTGGACCTGGAAGATGCAGTTGCCGAGAAGGAAAAAGACGCTGCAAGATATTCCCTTTTCCATGCACTTCGTGAGATTGATTATCATGGCGTGGAAACAGTTGTTCGTATCAACGGCCTGGATACTCCATACTGGAAAGAGGATATCCGCTGTGCAGTTGCAGGCGGATGTGATTCCATCCGTATCCCGAAAACAGAAAGTGCAAAAGATGTACATATGGTAGAAGAGGCAGTTGCAGCAGCAGAGAAAGAATTCCACCGTCCGGAGGGAAGTGTCCTTATCATGGCAGCCCTGGAATCCGCAAGAGGAATCATGCGTGCTCTGGATATCTGTGAAGCATCAGACAGACTTTTCGGAATCGCACTTTCCGGAGGAGATTACACAAAAGATCTCCAGACACATATCACAGGCACAGGCGTAGAGCTTATGGGTGCCCGCCAGAATATGGTGATCGCAGCAAGAGCAGCAGGTGTTCAGTGCTTTGATACTGTTTACACAGATCTTGATAATATGGAAGGCTTCCGTCAGGATGTAGAAACCATCCATCTCATGGGATTTGATGGAAAATCCATCATCAATCCTCGCCAGATCAACATTGTACATGACATTTACACACCAAAACAGAAAGACATTATTTTTGCAGAAAAAGTCGTACGCGAGATCGATGAGAAGAAAG
>CAVBVT010000203.1:0-2790 GCA_963598855.1 Eggerthellaceae bacterium | reverse complement strand
CCGTTACCTCGACTACTACTTTATCCCCGTCTTTAGCTCCCATGGAATTTTTTCGGGAAATAAAAATATCTTTGGAAAGCTTGGGGTTGTCACTGATCACAAAGCCATAGTCCCTGCTGCTCTGGTATGTTCCCACAATAGAAGGCATTCCACGTTCCAGAACTTTCAGCACAACGCCTTCCGGACGTTTGCCTTCTTTATGTCCGTTCCGCACAAGGATCTGCACCTTATCCTGATGCATGGCACTTCCCGTATCATTCTCCGGAATAAAAATATCCTGCTCCTGACCTTCCACTTCCACGAATCCAAACCCTTTATAATGGCCAATGAAAGTTCCTTCCATAATCGTTCCGTCCTTTTCAGAAAAATGACGTTCTTCACTGTAATCCTCTCTGTGGTCTCTTCCGCGGCTGCCTCTGTCTTTCTTCTCGGACTTAAAATGGTCTTTCTTCTTTCCTCTTTCTTTATGTCTGCCGGAAATTTTGCTGTATCTACCCTTGTTGTCTACTTCAGCTTTTCCCTGGGCACAAAGCTCGTCCAGCACCTCAAAAAGTTCTTTTTTTTCACTTTTATCCAACTGGAGCAGAGAACCGATCTCACGCAGACGCATAGGCTTGTACAGAGGATCTCCCAGCAGCTCCATTACGAATTTTTTTCTTTTTTCAAAATTTTTTGATCTTTTCACAATTTCTCCTGTTTCATAATAAATAACTCTATTTCAGTAATTTTCAGGAAGGATTTCCCTGCGGATCTCATATCAACGCAAAAACACTCCTGCTGATTAACAAAAGAAGACTCCTCTCAGAGTTCCTTCTGCATGCTAACGCAGCAAGAGTGTTCCCACATTCTGACCGGATAAATCGCCGATCAGATAATGTTCAGTACGATTGAAAGTACAAAGAAAATAACTCCCATGATAATGGTTCCTCTTATAAGACCACCCTCCATGGAACGTCCTTTATTCTTACCCCAATAGGTATCAGCTACTCCGGCGATAGAGCCAAGACCCTGCTGCTTGCCCTCCTGCATCAGTACGACAACAGTCAGAGCGATACAATCTATTGCATAAATTACAGTCAGAATAATCTTTAAAATATTCAACGCGGTTACACCTCCTAATCAACTAGAGGTTATTTTACCATAGCTGATACCGGATTTCAACTGTTTTCCGTTTATTTTATGCAGGGCTTTTTCTGAGTATTTTTTTCAAAAGGATCTTCATATCTGCCAAGAGATCCCAGCTGTTCATGGATCCGCAGCAGCTGATTATATTTCGCATTCCTGTCAGATCTGCAGGGTGCGCCTGTTTTGATCTGTCCGGCACCGCAGGCTACAGCAAGATCTGCGATAAAAGAATCCTCTGTCTCACCAGATCTGTGGGAGATCACGGCCCGGTATCCTGCATGCTGGGCCATCTCCACTGCATCCAGGGTTTCTGTCAGGGTTCCGATCTGATTTACCTTGATGAGGATGGCATTGGCGACTTCAAGCTGGATCCCGTAGCGGAGTCTTTTGATATTGGTAACAAAAAGATCATCTCCGACAAGCTGGATCTTTTTCCCCAGATGTTCTGTGAGATATTTCCAACCATCCCAGTCGTCCTCCCAGAGTCCGTCCTCAATGGACACAATGGGAAACTCTTCCACCAGTTCTTCATAGTATGATGTCATTTCTCTGGCATCCCGGTAGATCTTTTCCCCTTTCATACGGCTCTCCCCCGGAAAAAAATATGCTCCTTTTTCCTCATCGTAAAGTTCGCTGGAAGCTGCATCTATGGCAATGGAGATCTCTTCGCCTGGTTTGTAGCCGGCTTTTTCCACTGCATGGACGATCAGCGCCAGTGCTTCTCTGGAGTCTGCAAGATCCGGAGCAAAACCGCCTTCATCTCCTACTGCTGTTGAAAGGCCTTTTTCCCGAAGAAGCAGCTTTAAGTGCTGGTAGATTTCCGCACACATGCGGATTCCTTTTTCCAGGCATCCGGCCCCTGTGGGCATGATCATGAATTCCTGAAGGTCTACAGTATTGTCCGCATGTTTTCCCCCGTTTAAGATATTCATCATCGGCACCGGAAGCTGCATGGTATGACAGCCCCCAAGATACTGATAAAGTGGAAGCCGGAGTGCACCGGCTGCGGCGCGGGCTGCTGCCAGGGATACTGCCAGTGTGGCATTGGCTCCTGCGCTGCTTTTGTTTTCCGTTCCGTCCGTTTCGATCAGAAGATGATCGATCCAGGCCTGGCTCAGGGCATTTTCTCCGATGATGGCATCTGCCAGACGTGTATTGATATTTTCCACTGCTTTTTTTACACTCTGGCCCAAATATTCCTCCCGGTTTCCATCCCGCAGCTCCACTGCTTCGAATTTTCCTGTGGATGCTCCTGACGGCACCATGGCTCTTCCCGTAAATCCGTTGATCCCTACGATTCCTTCCCCTACTGTTACTTCCGCTTCCACAGTAGGATTTCCCCTGGAATCCAGGATCTGTCTTGCATGAACTTTTCGAACAGGCAGATAACGTAGCATAAGTTTTCCCTCCTTGAAAATAATAATACTGTTTATGATCTCCTGCGCTTTCTGATTTTCTTCTTATGTTCATGAGGGTAGCTTGTCCGAAAAGGTTTGGGTCTATACGTGTTTTGTTGATAAGAGCGAGGATATTACACTAATTTACGTATATGGTAAATGCTACTGAATAATCCGGGCTCCGTGTCCATGCTGTCCGGGCACAGGAAACCGCAAATCCGTTTTTAAGGAAACCACCATTCCGGTGATGGAAACCTTTAGTATAAAT
>CAVBVT010000202.1:0-2798 GCA_963598855.1 Eggerthellaceae bacterium | reverse complement strand
GGGGATCTTTTTTATCCGCTGCCTTTACGGCATCTGCAAAGGACCTTCTTGCATGTGCCCAACAGTTTGCGTTTGTCACTCCAGGCAGTTTCTTATCCAGCAGATGATACTGCTCCAGGCTGTCCGTGACCAGAACTCCTTTGTAGTTCCTGTAAAACTCCAGTGGTTTTTCATGATCCCTGCCTTTCTGGTATTCGTAGATCACCACAGGGCGTTCCTTATAGAACTCTCCGGAACGATGTACCCACATGTAACATTTACTGTTTGGGCGGTCACTGTCACTGATTACCTGTGTTGGTGTTTCGTCCGACTGTGTCACCGGCAGGGACAGCATCTCCTGCTTCATGCGTTCCACAAGCGGTGCAAAATATTTCTCAGCACACCGGATGATCCAGTTCGACATGGTCTGTCTGGAAATATTTACACCATTCCGCTGAAACTCCTGCTCGACCCTGTGCAATGCAGAGGAATTCACATACTTTACATTCAGAATGGAAGCAAGCAGGGATGGAGTAACGATGCTTCCCCGTAGAAGATCCTTTGGACGCTTTCCACGTAAGAACTCGTCCTGATGATCTCCGTCAGTCCCGACATAGACTTCTACGGTATGGACTTCCACCGTCCAGGATTCCGGTTCATGACGCAGTCTTTTGTAGGTTTCATCCTTCATTCTGCGCCAGTTGCCTGCTCCATAAAACGCATCCAGCTCTTCTGTGGATACATGATAAGGAGGAAGGACTTCTTCCGGGAAATCTTTCAGATCCATTTCTCGTTGTCCTTTTTTCTTACGGTTATGACGGGAAGGAAGCACTTCTTCCGCAGCAGGCTCCGAGGCAGACAGATCACAGCAGCTTTCTGCCTCATCAAAGAAGGACAACTGGCCATCTATGGAATTCAGTGTTTCTGTGCGCTTTCCAAAACGATAGCTGTTCGCTATGCGCACCTGTTCGATCAGCCGCTCGATGTTCTCATTTAAGGCATCCAGCTGCCCCTGCATCATAAGAACGATGGTGATCAGTTCCTCCCTGCTGCAGTTATTCAGTTCTTCCGGTGTATGTCTGTCTGCCATCGTCCTTGCTCCTCCTTAAACTGTTTTCATTATACCAGAAAGCACAAAGAATTGCGAACCGGCAGCCATGCGGATTCCGTCATTCTGCCTATGCCTGTATGGCGGTGTAATGGTCATAGAACTGAGGAAGTATAAAGTTTTCAAGGTGCTGAAAATTTCATCCAGATTCGCTTGTGAATACGTTACAGGCCATCCAAAAGTGCCCGGGCAGGCATTGACACCGGGAAGGAATCTGCCCTGATAACAGGCATAAAAAATCTACGTTTTGCACAAAAATCAGGTGGGCTTTCGAGGTGTTACTTCCCTGACTTTTGGGTTCAGGGGATTCAGCCCCATCATAAGATAACGGAACTGTTCCTCTGTAAGGTCTGCAGCCTCTTCGCTGGTTCTCGGCCAGGACAGGGAACCTGCTTCCAGCCGTTTGTAGAGCTGAAGAAAACCGTCTCCCATCCATAGAAGTCCCTTGATGCGGTCGGATCGTCTGCCACAGAACAGGAATAAAGTTCCCTTTTCAAAAGGATTCTGCTGGTATCTGTCTCCGATGATCATGGACAGCCCATCGATCCCTTTGCGCAGATCCACATATCCGCAGGCAATCACGACTCTGCGGATACCGGCAACATCTTCAAGCATGAAGCACCTCCTGCAACAGCCTGCAAAGCAGGGACTCTGAAATATCGTTTGATAATTCCAGCGTCAGGCGGCCTGATCTGATCACTGCAACCGGAGTCATTGCTGCCGGGACAGCGGGCACCGGTGCTGTGTCCAGAGCAGTTTTTACTGGGATTTCTACAAAAGAGAGGGCAGACGGGTTGGTGACTTCCTGGAGCCCCTCCTGTTCACAGACTTCCCGGCGGATCTTTCGGAGCCAGTAATAGTAAGATTTTTCAGAAATATCGTTTTCAGCAAGCCACTGCTTTGCCGTAGTGCCTGCTGGTCTGTCCTGGCACTGTCGAATAATGTTTATCCAGTTCGACCTGCGGACAGTGTGAGTTAATTGATCCATGCGCTTTAGCCTCCTCTAAAAAACTAATAGTTTTTTCGTGTCATTTAGAGTGTGGCACAACAAGATCAATTAGCCAAGGCGCAGGATTTGACGTTTACCGATAGAAGAAATTTGGGAAAGAAAAACGAACACTTGGAAGCTGTACGATGCATAAACTAAAATAAAAAATGAATCGTGCAAAAAGAATCGTACATGCAGAAAATGTATATAAGAAGGGATATAGCGGCAAGGGTGTAACGATTGCGGTGTTGGACTCCGGGGTAGCGGTTTCGCATCCGGATCTTAGCAACCGGGTGGTCTATTTTGAGGATTATGAGGAGCATAGAGTTTCCTGCTATGATGACAACGGGCACGGAACGCACGTCGCGGGGATTCTGTGTGGAAGCGGTAAGCTAAGCCGGGGAAAGTATGCCGGGATGGCACCGAAAGCAAATCTTGTGGTGCTCAAGGTGCTTGATGCAAAAGGAAACGGTAGCACGGAGCGGGTGCTGCGCGCACTTGACTGGATAAAAAAGAACCATGAAAAATATCGGATACGGCTGCTCAACTTTTCCATCGGGTATCTGCCGAGTGCAAAATATGAGGAGCAGAAGCGGCTGCTCGATGCGATCGAGGAGCTGTGGGATATTGGGATCATGGTTATAGCGGCGGCTGGCAATAAGGGACCGAAGGAGCAGACAGTCACGGTGCCGGGAATCTCGCGCAAGGTGCTTACTGTGGGGG
>CAVBVT010000201.1:0-2871 GCA_963598855.1 Eggerthellaceae bacterium | reverse complement strand
TTTCAGTTGGAGCTACTTCCAGAAGCAGGAACGAACAGCAGGATCTTCTGCGGGGAGTGGATGAACTCTGGGATCGGGGACTTGTAGTGGTGGCAGCAGCCGGAAACCAGGGACCCGGATCAGGAACTGTAACTGCACCAGGAAGCAGCCGGAAGATCATCACAGTAGGTTCCAGTGACATGCTCCAGGGAAAAAAGGCAGTTTCCGGAAGAGGGCCTACATTTGAGTGCGTGTGCAAACCGGATCTGGTGGCACCAGGGAACCGGATCACTGCCTGCGCGCCAGGCTATCCCTGTTCTTACGGGATCAAAAGCGGAACTTCCATGTCAACACCCAGGATCTCCGGTGCGATAGCCTGTCTTCTGGAAAAAGAACCCCAGCTTTCCAATGTGGAAGTAAAAATGTTGTTAAAAGAAAGTACCGATGATATGGGACTTCCCAGAAATCAGCAGGGATGGGGTAAATTTAACTGTGAAAAACTGCTGAACAGTTAAAATGTTATACAATTCATATAAATATGCCGTAGTAAAGCATAAAAACGTTGACGGAAATGAAAAATATGGTTAGAATGTACAGTAAAAGTGCAAAAGAAAGACTCTAAAGGAGAAAATATTATGGAAAAAATTAAAATGCAGACACCTTTAGTTGAGATGGACGGAGATGAGATGACACGTATCCTGTGGCAGATCATCAAGGATGAACTTCTCACACCATATCTTGATCTGAATACAGAGTATTATGATCTTGGTCTTGAGCACAGAAATGAGACAGATGATCAGGTAACTATCGACGCAGCAGAGGCAACCAAGAAATACGGCGTTGCTGTAAAATGTGCAACCATCACTCCGAATGCAGCCAGAATGGAAGAGTACGACCTCAAAAAAATGTACAAGAGCCCGAACGGAACCATCCGTGCCATTCTTGACGGAACTGTATTCCGTGCGCCGATCGTAGTAAAGGGCATTGAGCCATGTGTAAAGAACTGGGTAAAACCGATCACACTTGCACGTCACGCATATGGAGATATCTACAAGAACACAGAGTTCTATATCGACAAACCAGGAGATGCTTATCTTGTATTCGAAGGTGAGGACGGAGAAGAGCGCAAAGAACTGATCCAGCATTTTGACGGAGCCGGTGTTCTCCGCGGTATGCACAACCTGGATGATTCTGTAAAGAGTTTTGCAAGAAGCTGTTTCAACTATGCGCTGGATACCAAGCAGGATGTATGGTTCGGAAGTAAAGATACCATTTCCAAGACATATGACGGCAGATTTAAAGAGATCTTCCAGCAGATCTTCGAGGCAGAATTCAAGGATAAATTCGAGGAAGCAGGGCTTACCTATTTCTACAGCCTGATCGATGATATCGTAGCACGTGTCATGAAAGCTGACGGCGGATTTATCTGGGCCTGCAAGAACTACGACGGCGATGTTATGAGTGATATGGTTTCTTCTGCATTTGGTTCTCTTGCAATGATGACATCTGTTCTGGTATCTCCGAAAGGATATTTCGAGTATGAGGCTGCTCACGGAACAGTACAGAGACATTACTACCGTCATCTTGAGGGAAAAGAGACCTCCACAAACTCCGTTGCAACGATTTTTGCATGGACAGGTGCTCTCAGAAAGAGAGGAGAGCTGGATGGAAATGCAGCACTTGCTGATTTTGCAGGAAAACTGGAAAAAGCAACTCTTGACACGATCGAGAGCGGAAAGATGACAAAAGACCTTGCTCTTATCACATCCCTGGAAGAGGTACAGGTACTGAACAGCAAAGACTTCATCCTGGCTGTAAAAGCAAGACTTGATGAGCTGATGGCATAAGAGCCGGATATAAAAAGAAAATTATAATACAATAAAAAACTGCACCGGAAATCCTGAAGAGGAAATCTGGTGCAGTTTTTTGGATATTTAAAGAGCGTTCATGGCATCCTGTACATGGTCAACAAGGATCTGTCTGATCTCCGGGTATTCTCCAAGACCTTTTAATACCGGTGTAACTTCATATCCTTCAGAGGAAAGAAGATTCATCCAGGAATCCGGATCATTTCCGGCAAGGTCGTTCTGTGCGTGATCGCCGGCTACGATCATAAATGGAGCCAGCATGATCTTCTTTGGTTTAAAAGTATCTGCAGCGCGGAGAAGAGAGTCCAGTGCAGGATAAGCTTCTACAGTGCCAAGGAAAATATTCTTGTGTCCCATATCCTGGAAACGGTAAGCCAGTGCTGCATACACAGTATTGGAATAATGTTCTGTTCCATGTCCCATAAGAACGAGGGCTGTCTTGGAATCCATATCCTGGAATTCATCTGCTACAGCTTTCACAACAGCCTGACTGTCTTCCTCTGTGGTAAGAAGCGGGTTTCCGAAAATAATGCTTGCAAACTGATCTTTAAAAGAAAGGGCATCTGCCTTCATTTGGTCATTTTCAATACCGTTGATCACGTGGGTAGGCTGTACCACAACATCTGTGATCCCATCCCGCCGCATCTGCTCCATGGCTTCTTTTACAGTGTTTATAATGATCCCGTCGCGTTTCTTAAGCTTGGAAATGATCATCTTGCTTGTCCACGCACGGTAGGTTGGACAGGCCGGGAACGCATCGGCAATATCGCGCTCAATAGCATCAATGGTAACTTTACGCGTATTCTCGTAGCTTGTGCCGAAGCTTACTACAAGGATCGCTTTTTTTGAAGCTGAATTCATACTGGGATTTCCTCCATCCTGGAAAATATTGATTTTTATATTTTTCCGCAAAAATATAAAAGAATTACGCAAATTTCTACCTGAAGAATATTATAAAAGGCGGGCACAGGATTGTCAATCACAGTTGACTTTCCAGCCGGAAATGTTTATCATTATATAAGAC
>CAVBVT010000200.1:2233-2917 GCA_963598855.1 Eggerthellaceae bacterium | reverse complement strand
AATAAAAAGAAGACGGCCTGATCGACACCCGAAAAGGGAAAGTGGTCATGTCTTTGGGACAGTATCAGATGGCGTAGGAGAAAATTGCTTATTATGTGTCGTGAGGATCTTTTATTTCTGTTGCAAAAAAGAACTGAGACATCCGTAATTCTGAATGTCCCAGTTCTTTTTAATATTTATTTTGCAATCGCATACGGAACCAGTGTCACATTTCCTGTGAGGCCATAATCCTGTGGTGCAGGATCGCCAAAGATCGGTCTGTAATCCCCGATCGCATTGACTGCATTGTTCAGAGACGTTGCAAGTTTGATGGTTATTGTATTCTCACCAGTCTGCAGGGCATTTCCAAGATCATACTCTTTTACCAGCTGATCCAGTCTTGTGATTTCCTGATCGTTGACTGTGATTCCAACAATGTTATCAATAGTAGAATCAATTTTCAGAACTGCTCCTACATTTTCATTCCAGTCATCTTCCAGAGCAAAGTTCAAAGTGTACGTTCCAATTCCGGATACATCTTCCAGGCCTTCGATCTCACGCCAGCTCTTTAATGTGGTCTCAATCGGATCTAACTCTGTTTTTTCCGTATTGTTACCGGAGGTGTCGCCTTCCTCAGCCTGTCCCTGTGTCCAGCTTTCTACCTGTAAGATCCAGGTCTCATCTTTGAGTTCTTTTTCTTCTGGA
>CAVBVT010000200.1:0-2155 GCA_963598855.1 Eggerthellaceae bacterium | reverse complement strand
CTTCAGCATTTTCACTTACCTCGCCAAATGTACCAGGCTCTGCTACTGCAATGACTTTTGCCTCATCTTTATGAAGATCCAGCTGTACGGTCACACCCTGTTCGGTTTCCTCATAATCTGAAATTGGTGTGATCTCGCCGCTCCAGCAGTCAAGACTATAAGGTACACCTTCTCCATCCAATGTTACATTGACAGAAACTGCGTCTTCATCTGCATTATTAAAGAAATAATATTCTGCGTCTTCATCAGTTCTGTGTGCATTATATACCGGTACAGAAGTGTCATACGCAGCAGCGGCTGTGATGCCATCTTCTGCAAGCTGTGAGAGAACTGCGCCACTGTCTGCAAGCTGTTTCACATTGTCAAGCGCCAGAAGTTCTGCAAAAGTATCTGCCAGAGTCTGATTCTGTGCTTCTGTGTCATTTAAGGTCGCAACTGAAGTTGGAACCTCTCCAACTATGTAGACCGGCAGCCCTGCTTTCGCATATTCCAGAATCTTATCAGCTGTTTCTGTACTCATCTCCGTCTGGTCACCGAGGATTAACGCTTTGTAAGAAACGCTGTCTGTTGCCAGTTTTCCATCTTTCACTTCTGCATTTGCTTCTTCCAGCAATGCAGAGCCCAGAATATCATAGGTATAACCTACCTGAGACAGATAATCTGCATCATAGTATGGTCCATCGATCACATCCTTGTTGTCTCCATATACAGCCAGATCCACATTGGCATTTCCTTCCTGCAAAACGGTCTGTACACGGTTTACATATTCGGTATAAATATTCATATAATCCCAAGAAGGTACATGTGCATTCCAATGATCTGCGAAAAGATCATTAAATGGATCAAATCCGGGCCATGGAATTACTATATCCGGATCCTGAGAATCTGATCCCTGATAGTCTTCATATGGGAATCCATGAAGGATCACGCGGTTCACGCCGGCAGAAGAAATCTTATTGAAAATCTTCAGAAGGGCTTCCCAGTTCTGTGCAAAACCACTTCCCATAACTGCACCGTACTCAGCAGACACATATTTCTTATCTGTCATATGTGCTGCAGCTGACACTGCCTTAAATGCATTGTAGTTGTCTGCACCATATTCCAGGCTCTCACCTTCTGGAACATCCGTATAAATATAGGATCTGGAAGTATCTACACTTTCCCCATAAGACTGTGTTTTCAACTGGAAACCAACTTTTTCACACCACTCTCTCAACGGTTTGATGTGATTTTCCACATACATATCACTGGTTGTCTGTTCAAAATCTTTGATAAACAACGCATCCTGCTCGGTATCATTTGTGGTAAAACTGTAATTTTTCTGCATCTCTCCGCCGCCCTGCGCATCATTGTCCACGCTGCCGAACAGAAGCGGAAGGTATTTATTCATGGAATATCCACGCATTTCCTGGAATTCTTCCTGCATCTTCGGAGACCAGAGAAGGGTATGGATCAGTTCCAGGGAATCCTCAAAGATTTCAGGATTATTTTCTTTGATATAGGAACTGATCTGCTCATCAGAAAGGAACTGAGAATCCCAATACTGTGTCAGCGCATCTACGCCGATGGAACTCAGATGGTCAATGCAATAAGACTGCGGATCAGAGGCGATCATTCCTTTGGAGTTTGCATTTCCAACCTGACCGGTTCCTCTCTGCCAGAATCCGAACAACAGATATTCTCCGTCATCTGGTGCCGTCCATGTAATAGTTGCATTTTCCGTATCCACATCCACAACAGAATCTGTAATATCTTCCAGAGAATCCAGATCCAGCTGGTAATTGCTGGTAGTCACCTCTGAAGTTCCGAAAAAGCTCTTTTTCTCCTCTGTCACGTCTTCTGAACTGTTTACTTTTGCAACTGTAACTGCCATCAGCTGTTCTTTTGTAACGGATTCTTCTTCTGATGGATCTGGTTTTGGAACAGTGCCTTCATAAGTTTCTCCGGCTTTTAATGATACCATGCCAAAGTTCAGTTCTTTTTCAGCAGCATCGTCATCTGGGGTGATTAAAGGCGACATGGACGGCCACATCGGTCCAGTTGTAAGATTGATCTTTACACCTTGTTTTTCTCCCTCATCCAAGGCCCATTTCAGAACATTTTTCCATGAATCGGTATCCCATCCATATTTTTCACTGACAGTAAATCTTCCATC
>CAVBVT010000199.1:0-2949 GCA_963598855.1 Eggerthellaceae bacterium | reverse complement strand
GCTACGCCTCATTCCTCTGCCTTGCATATGAGAAAATCATCCTGCGTCAATATAACAGATACTTAATTTTCGCTGTACTAGGCGGAGTTACGAGGAAGAAAAATTGAATATACCTGTAACCGTTTATCTGATATAATGGAACTGTCTGTATTGAAAAATATAAGAGGAGGAGTAATAAATGATCTGCGGAATGACATATTTTCAGATATGCCTGTATTTTTTGTTCTATTCATTTGGAGGATGGGCTGTTGAAGTTATTTTCCATGCAGTTACATTGGGAAAAGTTATAAACAGAGGATTTCTGAACGGACCGGTGTGTCCGGTTTATGGTTTCGGAGTGCTTTCGGTATTTGCACTGCTGAATACGCTTCAGAGCGGTGGACATGAGATGGGAGCTGGAATGATCTTTGTGTTCGGAATTGTTCTGGCAACAGCAGTAGAGCTGATCGCCGGATGGCTTCTGGATGTTTGCTTCCATGCAAGATGGTGGGATTATTCCAATAAACCGCTGAATTTTCATGGATATATCTGCCTTGAGTTTTCTCTGATCTGGGGCCTTGCGATTGTGATGGTAGTAAAAGTTTTTCAGAGGTATGTAGAGCGTCAGGCATCGCACACACCTTCAACTTTGGAATGGGTTGTTATGGCGATTTTGTATGCTGTGTATCTGGCAGATCTGATTGTGACAGTAGCTGTGATCCGTGGACTGAATAAAAAGCTTACCAGGCTGGACAAAGTACGTGCAGATCTGAGGATTGTAAGTGATAAACTCAGTGATACGCTGGCGACCACCACCATTGACACCGCACAGAAAGTCGAAGAAGGAAAAGTTCAGGTTGCTCTTGCAAGGGCAGAGCTGAGGGATGCCACGGTAGCACAGAAAGAAAAATCAGTGGAAATGCTCCGTATGAAAAAAGCAGAACTTCAGGCGCAGTTTGATGAACTGTCAAATTCTATCACAAATCATACCGTATTTGGACAGGGAAGAATTCTTAAAGCATTCCCTGAGATGAAGCATAGAGATTATTTTGAACTGATCCAGGAACTGAAGAAAAAACTCAGATAAGAATAAAAAAAGCACAGGTCACATTTCCATGATCTGAGTTTGGAATTAGTCTATCTGGTTTATGGAAGAGAAATAACGATTTCTGAAATTGCAATTAATGTAGTTTCTCCCCTGATGGTGATGCCTTCAGACCAGTATGCGGCAATCTGGCAGTGAGCGGAGCCGCACACAGGATCTTCCGTAATACTTAATTTCGAACAGAAACTGCGGGATACACAGTCGGTTTCAGTACCTTTTGTTGTGGCATTCTGGATTCTTCCTTCTATACCGCGAAGAAGTTCCTGATCCGGAAGTATCCTGGAGTATCAGAATAAAGGCAGAACCAAGGTTGCTTATATGACCAATACCGCAGATCATTATGTGGATACCGGTGCGGCACTGCAGCGATATCTGGATGGACAGATTGACAGAACTGAAGTGGCTGAAGCATATGAAGATTACTGGCGTGCAAAATAGGAGGATGCTGATAATGAAAAAGAAGAAAATAAATGAGGAAGAAGCAGCTTATGGAGCGGCATTGTGTGCAAGGAAATTAATTCTGATCAGAGTGAAATAGTTATTAAGGCTTTACAAATTTCTTAGGAAAGGGTAAGATTCTTTTATAAAATATTTTATCAAAGGGATCTTTATAATGGGTGGAGCAGAAAAGCGAAATAATACAAAATTTCAGATCATAAACTATATGATCAATCATAAGGCAACGTCAAAGGCAGAATTGTCCAAGAATCTGAATCTCAGTATGCCAACAGTTTTGGCGAATGTGAATGAGTTACTTACCAGCGGAATTGCAGTGGAAACAGGAGAGTATGAATCTACGGGCGGGCGAAAAGCAAAAAGAATCAGTATCAATCCTGCGTATCGTTATGCGGTGGGCATCAGAATTACAGCAAAGCATGTAGGCTTGGTACTGGTTAATCTGAAATATGAGATTGAAAAATATGAAAGGATCCGGCTGAAATTTTCAGCAGAAGCATCATACTATCGGCAGATCAGAGAAGCGCTGGAGCGTTTTCTTGCAGATGTGGAAAAAAAGGAACGGATTCTGGGGATTGGTATTTCCATTCCGGGAATTATAAATGATGAAGAAAAGATGCTGATAAAGTCTCATGCACTTCAGCTGGAAAACTATAGCCTCAGTTTCCTGGAACAGACATTTTCATTGCCGGTATATTTTGAAAATGATGCGAATGCGGCAATGATGTCAGAGGATTTGAATGCATATAAAAATGCACTGTATCTGTCGTTGAATAATACACTTGGCGGAGCATTTTGCATTGACGGAAAACTTATCCAGGGAGAAAATCAGAAAGCCGGAGAGTTTGGTCATATGATTCTCATTCCGGGAGGAAGGAAATGTTATTGTGGTAAACTGGGGTGCGCAGATGCTTACTGTGCAGCAAGTGCACTGGTGGATGAGACAGGACAGACACTGGATCAGTTTATGCAGCTATTGGAAGAAAAGAACAGCAGTGCAGAACAGATCTGGCAGGAATATCTGAAGAATCTGGCTATTCTGATATCGAATCTGCGGATGGCCTACGATATGGATATTATCCTTGGTGGAGAGGTTGGCGGATATCTGGCAGATTATACGATTCCATTGGGAGAAAAGGTGATGGAATACAACGGATTTGACCATGATGTGAGATATCTGAAGACATGCTCTTATAAGAAAGAGGCATCGGCAGTAGGTGTGGCAAAACACTTTCTGCAGGAGTTCATAAAAAATATTTAGTGTGCAAATGAAATCCAGAGAGAAAACATGGAAAAATTGTTTTCTCTCTGGATTTTTTATATAGAGATTAGCGAAAGTGCATAAATATATCTGTACAATCTTGTGCAATAGGCAGAAGTGAATAAAAAGATATTGACAAATCCGGAGT
>CAVBVT010000198.1:2215-3048 GCA_963598855.1 Eggerthellaceae bacterium | reverse complement strand
TTATGATTCCTTCCTGGCATTGACCCATTTCAAAGGACATACCATGGGTGGTTTCGGCGGTTCCAATAAGAACATCGGTATCGGCTGTGCGGACGGCAGGATCGGTAAAGGAATGATCCATACTGTGGAAGGTTCTTCCAATATGTGGAGTATTGCAGAGGAAGAGCTGATGGAGCGTATCACAGAGTCTTCCAAAGCAACGGTCGATCATTTCGGCAAACAGATCGCATACATCAACTGCCTGAGAAACATGTCCGTTTCCTGTGACTGCGAAGGTGTCGGTGCAGAACCGGTTGTTACACCGAATATCGGTATTCTGGCATCTGAGGATATTCTGGCAATTGACCAGGCATCCGTAGATCTTGTATTTGCACTTGGAGAAGATGACCGCAAAGCCCTTGTAGAGCGAATCACAACACGTCACGGTCTTCGCCAGCTTTCTTATATGAAAGAGATGGGAATGGGAAATGACCGTTACCGCCTGATCGACGTTGACAACGGAGACGTCGAGATCTCACTGGAAGATGCGGTTAAAGACGTTGTGCCGTTTGAGGGATGATGAGTTGATCAATGGCTTTCAGGTTCGATGAAGAGAAATTTAACTGATATTTGTTCTTGACTTTCCGGACAGACAATAGTATGATTTAGCTGATTTGGGAATGAAGTTCTCCCATGGGAAACCTGAACTGCTTATTATGAGCTGATGACTTCTACGATTATTCAGTCGCAGAAGTTGTCAGCTTTTTTGCGTCTGAGAAATTATTTTAGATACTTTGAGGAGGAAAAATTTATGCTTACGTCATTGTCACTTATTTTTCTGGTAGGCCTTGCAA
>CAVBVT010000198.1:0-2205 GCA_963598855.1 Eggerthellaceae bacterium | reverse complement strand
ACTGCCGCGCATCATCGGAATGCTGGTTACGGGTATCGTTCTCGGACCATATGTCCTGGATTTGCTTGATCCGTCAATCCTGTCTATTTCAGCAGATCTGCGGAAAATGGCACTGATCATTATTCTCTTGAAAGCCGGACTGTCCCTGAATCTGGAAGATCTGAAAAAGGTAGGACGACCGGCGGTCATGATGTCGTTTGTGCCGGCATCTTTTGAAATTATCGGGTATATTTTGTGTGCACCGGCGATCCTCGGTATTTCAAGAGTAGATGCGGCAGTCATGGGAGCTGTCCTCGGGGCTGTTTCCCCGGCAGTTGTTGTTCCACGTATGGTCAGACTGATAGAAACAAAATATGGCACGGGAAAGGCAATCCCACAGATGATCCTTGCCGGAGCTTCGTGCGACGATATTTTTGTGATCGTGCTGTTTACAACATTTCTCGGTATGGCACAGGGGGATAAAGCAGACTTAAAATCATTCTTCAATATTCCGGTGTCGATCGTGCTCGGAGTGCTTCTTGGCGCAGCTGCCGGATATCTTCTGTATCTGTTCTTTGAAACGGCATATGCGAGAAAACATTATGTCAGAAACAGTATGAAAGTAATCATTGTGCTGGGAGTTTCTTTCCTGCTGATCGCGGTTGAGGGCTGGCTGGAAGGAAGAGTTGCCGTATCCGGACTGCTGGCGGTGGTCAGTATGGCGTGTGTCCTCAAAATGAAAAGCACAGCTTTTGTGTCGAAGCGTCTGTCTGAAAAATTCGGAAAACTCTGGCTTGCGGCCGAGGTTATCCTGTTTGTTCTGGTCGGCGCGGCGGTCGATATCCGCTACACACTGGAGGCTGGTGCGGCGGCTGTCCTTATGATTCTGGTCGCGCTTGTATTCCGTGCCTGCGGCGTGCTGCTGTGTATGGTAAAAACAGATCTCAATGCAAAAGAAAGACTTTTCTGCGTGATTGCCTATCTGCCAAAAGCGACCGTGCAGGCGGCGATCGGGTCCGTACCGCTGGCAGCAGGACTTGGCTGCGGCAAGATCATCCTGTCCGTGGCGGTCATGGCGATTATTATTACCGCACCACTTGGCGCGTTTGGGATGGATATGAGCTATAAAAAACTGCTGGAAAAAGAGTAACAAAAAGAGGTGACAGCAGGGGGCTTGACAGAAGTCAGGCCTTTTATTTATAATACGGTTAGCTATAACTAATATAAGTTATCTGAACCGTACTTGACGCAAGGAGGCGTTACCACATGCAGAATCCCACCCCATCAACGCGGATCGGGCTTGATATGCCATCATCCCGCAGGGAGATCGAAGAAGACCTTCTGGAAGAACTGTGCCGTATTTCACAGAAAAAAGAACTGCTGACGATCGAAAATATCAGCGAGCAGCTTAAATTTTCACAAAAAGAACTGACTTATTATCTGAGACAGATGAAACGCCACGGTTATGTGGAACTTTCACCGGAGGAAACACAGATCCGGCTCACGGAACTCGGATATATCACGGGTTCTGAATGCAGCTACCGTCACGAAACTTTTACACAGTTTTTGCAGTTTGTAGGAGTTGAGAGCGAGACCGCGCGGGAAGATGCCTGCCGGATCGAGCATGTTGTCAGCGAAGAAACCGTCCGCCAGGTCTGCAATTTTGTAAATTATGGCGATACTTTTGAACGAATCCTTCGTTATACCGATCTCAGCTATCGCTATGCTTCAGGTGAGTATTCTTTTTTAATGGGGATCTATTATATGGAAAAAACGTATCCACGCAGGTTTGCCCGTGAATTCAGCTGTTTTTCCGAAAAAATCCGTCTTCATGTTGAAGATGATAAAAGCTGGTTTGAGCTGGAACCGCAGGGCGGAAGCCCCGGAAAGCTCTGGTATCAGAAATCGCAGAAATGGATCTGTGCAGAAGAGCACGAGGGCAGACCGGTGCTTCCATCAGATATTTTTGAATTTTCTATCCGTCGGCGGGATCCTGTCATAGAGGGAAGCACGCTGATTGCTTTTGCACGTGAAGGGGAGCGTCCGATGGACTGGAACAGCCTGGAACTGAACGTACATATCTGGTAGGGCTTTTTATAAAATGAGATTCCCAGAGGAATTTTGGGGAGAAAATATCGAAAACGGACAAGAGGATTTTAGAAATGCAGGAATTACTTCATCCATCTCTGCTTCAGATCAGGTATCTGACAACACTGGAAAAAACTG
>CAVBVT010000197.1:0-3076 GCA_963598855.1 Eggerthellaceae bacterium | reverse complement strand
GTCCATGACTGTACAGAAAGATTCCGATATCAAGGGATTCGATGATCTGAAAGGCAAAACTGTTGGCGTTAAAACCGGTACACAGGGTGCTACATACGCAGAAAGCCTGAAAGATGAATACGGATTCAATATTACTTATTATGAAGATTCACCGACAATGTATCAGGCAGTTCTCGGCGGACAGGTTGTAGCCTGCTTCGAGGATACTCCAATCATGGCATCCTCTATCAAAGACGGTGACCTTGCACTCCAGATTCTGGAAGACACTGCAAACGAAGGATCTCCTTACGGATTTGCAGTTTTTGATGCTGACAATCAGGAACTTCTTGATCTGTTCAACGCCGGTCTGAAAGATATCAAAGAAAGCGGCGAATACAACGAGATCATCGCAAAATACCTTGGCGAAGATGCTGTTCCGACCGAAGAAGCTGAGGCTGACGCTGATGCAACAGAAACACCTGCCGCTGAAGAAGCTGCTGAATAATTTTAAAGCTCAGTTCTTATCAGACATACCACTTAAAACACTACACGAATCTCAGAGCTGCTACATTTTGTGGCAGCTTTGCTTTTGAAAGGAGTTTTCCATGATCCAGATTATAACCAGATATGGAAATCTGCTGCTTCTTGCTATGGGGCAGACCCTGCTGCTTGCATTGTGCGGTCTGTTTTTTGCCTGTATTCTGGGTATGTTTTTTGGTCTCTTAAGTGTACTGAAAAACAAAGCATGCAGAATCATATCTTCTATTTTTGTTGACGTGATCCGTGGTGTCCCGATGATCGTTCTCGCATATTTTATCTATTTTGGTGTTCCGTATTGCCTGAACAACATGATGGGATTCAGCTTCACACTTACTGCACTCCAGGCCGGTACTGTCTGCCTTGCCCTTAACTGTGGTGCTTATATGGCAGAGATCATCCGCGCAGGTATCCTGTCCGTAGATCCTGGCCAGATGGAAGCCGCAAGAAGCCTTGGCCTTCCATATTCCCGTGCCATGATCCGTGTTGTCCTTCCACAGGCAATCCGAACTATGATCCCGAGTATCATCAACCAGTTCATCATTACCCTGAAAGATACCTCTATTCTTTCTGTTATCGGTTTCCCGGAACTGGTGAATACCGCAAAGAACGTTGTTGCAAACTCCTTCATGTCCTTCCAGACATGGGGTATTGTTGCAATTATGTATCTGATCGTAATCACGATCTTATCCAAAGTAGCCAAAATCGTAGAAAGGAGACTGAACCGTGGCCGTAAATAAAGAGAATGTCAAAATTCATGTATCACATCTGAAAAAGAGCTTCGGTACGCTGGAAGTATTAAAAGATATCTCCACCGACATTCACGAAGGCGAAGTAGTCGTTATCATCGGACCTTCCGGAAGCGGTAAATCTACTTTCCTGCGCTGCATGAACAAACTTGAGGAAATTACCGCCGGTGAAGTGATCGTAGATGGACACAATCTTACAGACAAACATATTGATATCAATAAAGTCCGTGAAAATGTAGGAATGGTATTCCAGCATTTCAATCTTTTCCCGCATATGAATGTCACACAGAACCTTATGCTTGCACCTGTGGAACTGAAAAAAGCTACCAAGGATGAAGCCAGACAGCGCGCCATCCACATGCTGGAAAAAGTCGGCATGGCCGACAAAACTGACACATATCCAGAGCAGCTTTCCGGTGGGCAGAAGCAGCGTGTAGCGATCGCACGTGCCCTCTGCATGACTCCTGATATCATGCTTTTTGATGAGCCAACCAGTGCTCTTGACCCGGAAATGGTCGGTGAAGTCCTGCAGGTTATGAAACAGCTTGCTGCCGATGGTATGACAATGGTTATTGTTACTCATGAAATGGGATTTGCACGTGAAGTTGCTGACCGTGTCCTTTTTATGGACGGTGGATACATTGTAGAAGAAGGTACTCCTCAGGAAGTTCTTCTGAATCCAAAAGAACCACGAACCATTGATTTCCTGAATAAAGTACTGTAGACAGGTTCAGCCGCTGCGAATGCAGCGGCTGATTTTTATTGGAGTCTTTATTGCTGTCCGGTAGTTACATCTTTTCCGGGACAATTTCAAGCCAGTATCCGTCCGGGTCATTGATAAAATAGATTCCCATAGCCGGATTTTCGAAGCAGATGCAGCCCATCTCTTCATGTTTCTTATGGGATGCTTCCATATCATCTGTCGTAAATGCAAGATGGATCTCGTTGTCACCGAGATCGTAGTGATCTTTTTCCCAGTCTCTCAGCCAGGTAAGCTCCAGCTCAAAACCAGTCTTGCCATCTCCAAGATATGCCAGGATAAAACTTCCGTCTTCGGCTTCTTTACGTCTCACTTCCTTAAGACCAAGTGCCTCCTCATAGAATTTGATGGACTTGTCCAGATCCATAACGTTGTAGTTGTAGTGTGCAAACTGAAAATTCATATTGGTATTCTCCTCTCAAATATTTTCTCCTAATAACTTTTCAACCACTGTTTTAAAATCATATAATTTATCAATATATACATGAATGATTGTCTGGCAATGCTCTTTCACAATCACACCATCGTAGTCATGCTCAAGCTGATTTCTTATTTTCAGCATATCAATCCACTCATCACCCGTGATCAGCTTCGCCTGAAAAGACTGTTTCAGTACTTCTCTGGGAGAACCTGTAACAAATCCGGTAATCGCATAATATTGTACCAGAATATCTTTCATAACCTTCCATGCCAGATCAAACGTAATACTGAATTTTGCACTGGTTCCACTGAGTACAAACGAATCTGACATGCCACGTTCTCTTGCTTCTGCCAGTAAGTCCAGGGAATTTTGAAATGATTCAAATCTTTTTATAAATTTCTCGTCCATATTGTTCAATATCCTCCAGCAATAACTGATTCTTACAGGTATCAAGATCAACAAGATCAATCGTATACAAAGTTGGAATATCTTCCAGAGCTTCCTCCAATTCAAAAATATCACATGATGCAACACCAGACACTGCAATATCAATGTCACTGCGTTCTGTTGCAGTACCCTTTGCCCTGGAACCAAACAGGATTATTTTCTGTGCATCATATCTCCTGCATC
>CAVBVT010000196.1:0-3122 GCA_963598855.1 Eggerthellaceae bacterium | reverse complement strand
AATGAGATATTCTATCTCCAATACTGCTGAATACGGCGATTACATCACAGGACCGAAGATCATCACAGAGGATACAAAGAAAGCTATGAAGAAAGTTCTTTCCGATATCCAGGATGGTACATTCGCAAAAGACTTCTTACTCGACATGTCCGATGCAGGTGCACAGGTTCACTTCAAAGCTATGAGAAAATTAGCTGCTGAGCATCAGTCTGAGAAAGTCGGCGAAGAGATCCGTAAACTCTACAGCTGGAACGGCGAGGATAAGCTTATTAATAACTAAGCAAAATTTACTGCTTCGCAAGTAAATTTTGCGATACTCAGGCGTAGCGTAAGCGGAGTCTGAGGTTCCTATTGCGCTACTCGAACGAAGCGAAGCGTAGTTTGAGTCAGACGCTGAACTTTTAGTCAAGTAGCAGGAAATTCGGATTTTAAAACCCCATTGGATGTTTATATAATTAAGCATCCAATGGGATTTTTTACGATAATTATAAAAATATTTATATTATTAAAGGTTAATGAAAGATTAGTTTATCAGAGCCTGGTATCTGCCGTATTATCAAAAAACGGAGCAATCAGCGGAGACTCCGCATCTTTTTGTCTGCAGACAAATCCAATTTCCCGTGGCGGAAAAGAAAATCCAACAGGCACTTCAACCAGAGTACCTTCTTCCAGCTCTTTTTTCACAAAATCCCTGATCACACAGGCAACACCAAGACCTATCTCTGCAAACTGGATCAGAAGATCCATAGTTGTTACTTCCAGGATGTGACTTAGTTCTACTCGATGTTCTTTCAGCTGTGAGTTTACAGTCTGTCTTGTAATATTATCCTCATCCAGCATCATAAAAGTCGCGGTCTGCAGCAAAGGT
The DNA here is from genome assembly GCA_963598855.1 of Eggerthellaceae bacterium. Taxonomy (GTDB): domain Bacteria; phylum Bacillota; class Clostridia; order Lachnospirales; family Lachnospiraceae; genus Blautia_A. Next base: position 2,254 of record CAVBVT010000196.1, on the reverse strand, counting down.
TCACCAGGGTACAATTTCTTCTGGTTCTGAAGATACTGCTCTGTGCATACAAATGTATCCCGGATCTGAAGGAGAGGCTGAAAAAAATATCCCCGTAATTTCTGTGGCCGTCCGATGAGACCAAGATCGATCTTTTCCTCATCCAGAAGCTGCAGGGTCTGATAGGTGGACTGACAGGATATGGTAATACGCACATGAGGAAACTGATCGATATAATCTTTCAAATGGGAAAGAAGTACGTATTTGCTCAATGTGGAACTGGCTCCCAGCCGCAGTTTCGGAATATCTCTGGAGCGATTATGGCGGATCGAATTCTCACCCTCATCAAGAAGCAGAAGAGCAGCTTTTACCTTTTCAAAAAGCAGTTCTCCGTCTGGAGTTAAAGCCACACCCCGGGAATTCCGGTTAAAAAGAACAGTATCCAGATTCCGCTCCAGTTTCTGTATAGCCTTACTGATCGCAGGCTGACTGATATAAAGCTCCCTGGAACTATGGGAAATACTGCCGGTGCTGGCAACAGTGTAGAAGATATGGTAGAGAGAAAGATTATCCTGCATGTGGTACCTCCTGTGATATAGTGAACGAAATAACATAAAACTATTATAACATATCACCCCTAATATATCGCCAGGAAAAAGAGGTTGCATTTCAAAAGTGTTTCTGTTATAATTTTTAATGTTGCGGGGTATGGCGTAGCTTGGTAGCGCGCACGGCTGGGGGCCGTGAGGTCGCAGGTTCAAATCCTGTTGCCCCGATATTTCCTTTAAAATCAAGGATTTTGGGACTTTTATAAGTATAAGATTTCTATTACTTTTATTACCTTTTATGGTTTTGTGAAAAAATAAGGAGGAAATCTTGCAGATATGGTGAGCATTAACATAGGCTCATGAATTGTCATTAAATGTATGATGATTCATGAGTCTATTTTAATGCTCTTATTTTGTCTATTAATAAGAAAAATATATAACCGAGATCTCTTTTTATACATATCTTTATAAAATTCCATAAAACGTAAAATAGAGCCCGTCAAGGCATGATTATAGTAATAACTAAAGAAATAAGAATTTCATGACAAAAATAAGGAGGAAATGACAATGAACAAAACAATATATGAAACAGAGTTCACTAAAATGGTACATGACAAATTGAGAGAAGCTAATAGACTACAAGAATATGAGAATGTACCTAAAGATAAGATCGGTGGGAATTACTGGAATACCTATTGGACAATCCGTTATATGCTTCGTACAATGGAAGACATTTTAGCTAATGGGGATAAGCTTCAATTAACAGGACACTTTTCTGTAAAACCAGAACTTTATAAAGGAAGAACCGCATATTGTGGCCTTACTAAAAATGTGCATGAAATGCCAGATAGATATTTGCCCAAATTCAAATTTGGTAAGGTGTTAAAACGTGCCTGTAAAGTGTATGAAGATTATCTCAAAGAAGAGGAAGACAGAAAACAATGGTTAATTGATATTGGTGAATACGAGGAAGGAGAAGAGAACGAATGAGATGTAAAGAATGTAAATATGTGAAATGTTACGCTGTTAATAAGAGAATGTATTATTGTGACCATGAAGATAGAAAAGATTTCATAGGTAAACTGGGTGAAGATGTTTTACCAGATGTAAGTCCTGTGTGGTGTCCAATGGTTACATCTGCTGCCGAAGATAATATTACAGATGAAAAGAAAGGATCAGGGAAATAATGGAATCAACTAATACAGAAATGAAAATGCAGTATATTCTTGATGAGAATAAACAATTGGTAGAGATACCAGCAACAGAGATGCTACCTGTAGAATATCCAATAAAATATAAGTTAATCAGTGCGTTTGAGGTGTTTGTTAGAGTACCACAGACAGAAAAACTATTGGATTTCTAATTATGGAAGAACTGTAAATAATCGCAGAAATTCAGACAAGAATAAATTCTATGAGCATAAACAAGGGAAATGTCATTATACAGTTTATGAAGTGTTACGACCTTCGAGGAGTGTTAAAGGAAAAACAAAAGATGAAATGGAAGTTGAAATCTGGAAGAGAGAAACCAGTCCAGAAGAATTGGTTGGTAAAAGTTTTCTGAAACAATATGGAGGTAGACACAAAATATGGCATAAGAATGGTGACTTTACGGATAACTGGTATAAGAATCTGATCTATGTTTCTGATAAGGATTTTAGAAATCTGAAAGCAGGTAAAATTACATGGCAGGAATTAGGCTATGAGCAGGAATACATTGAATATACT
>CAVBVT010000195.1:0-3167 GCA_963598855.1 Eggerthellaceae bacterium | reverse complement strand
ACATAACTCTGTCCTTCTTCCTGAGAATCACACAGAAGGTCAAATTCCGGATCTTCATTCTGGAAATAGAGATTCAGCATCTCTTTACTGTAGTTTACTTCTTCTCCATCCGGATTCTTTACAGTCAGTGCATAATCCAGCGCATACTGCACATTGTCCGGATAGTTGGAAGGATCAGAATATTCTTCGTCCAGAATATTCTGTATACGTGCATCCTGTGTGGTATAAATACTTAATCCACCGCTGTATACCAGGTTCTGTGCCTGCGTGCGTGTATATCCCTTGATATTCATGAGGTCATTGATCACCTGGTCAATAAGTTCGTCCTCAAAGTAAGAATATACTGTATTTTCTGTTTCGGAATTCAGAACCTGTGCTTCCTGTATTCTTGTATATACATCATCATTTATAACCTGATCATACTGTTCCTGTGTAATATAGTTCTGATCGATCATATGATCCAGAACTTCCTTACGTCTCTTGGCATTTGCCTCAGGATGTTCGATCGGATTGTACTGTGTCGGGTTCTGTGTAATTCCTGCCAGAGTTACACATTCAGAAAGATTCAGATCCCACACATCTTTATCAAAATACTTACGTGCCGCAGCCTGTACACCATAGGTTCCCGCACCGAGGTTGATCGTATTGAGATAATTCTCAAGGATCACATTCTTGTTGTTGATCTTCTTCTCAACCTCTACCGCCAGATACTGCTCCTGGATCTTACGTGTAAAACGTTCCAGCCAGGTAGATTCCTGTGTCCAGTTTGTAAATACGTTGTTCTTGAGCAGCTGCTGTGTAATGGTACTTGCACCTTCAGAAAGGTTTCCTGATGAGAGGTTCTTCACGAACGCACGGAGAATACCTCTTACGTCAATTCCGTTATGTTCGTAGAAACGTTCATCCTCGATCGCAACAACCGCGTGCTGGAGATCTGTCGGTATCTGATCAATGGAAACCGGCAGTCGGTTTGAACTTGGTGCCGTCAGTTTACGAAGCTGATTACCGTCACCGTCATATAAAAATGTAGCATAACCCAGTGGTGAAATATCAATGTCATTTACGTCCGGTGCATTATCTATAATTCCCCGAAAAGCTCCGATCCCGGTGCAGCCGACAACCACACAGACTGTAATCAAAGCTACGAACAGGACTCTGATCAGCGAAACATGTGCCCTTTTTCCCATCATGGCAGTACGGGAAATCAGCGAATTTCGCTTTTTTGAGACTGATTTTTTTCCGTAATTCATGGTTTTCCTCCTTTATAGTCCGTTCTATTATAACAAATAAGGATTCGTAAATAAAGCCCCAAATAAAAACTTCACATTTACAGATCATCTGTATAAAAAAGAGGACTCTCCCTGCATGGGAAAATCCTCCTGTAAATGACCTGAACAATTTTGAAACTATGTATCAGAGTACCATTTTGGCCGCACCGTAGATGCCTGCATCATTGCCGAGTGTTGCAAGAATGAGCGGTGTCTCTTTGCTGGACGGGAATGCATATTTGATATAATACTTCTGGATACAGTCGATCAGAGGCTGTCCTGCTTTGGATACGCCTCCACCGATAACGATCGCTTCCGGATCCACAACTGTGGAAAATCCTGCAAGCGCTCCTCCCAGAAGATCTCCGACATATTCCATTGTACGGACTGCAAGGGTGTCCCCTGCTTTAAATGCATCAAGTACATCTTTGGCGGTGATATTCTGAAGGCCGCGTAAAGTGCTGTCTTCATCAGATTCTGCCAGCATTCTTCCTGCCACTCGCACAATACCGGTAGCAGACGCATACTGCTCCAGACATCCCTGATTGCCGCAGTTACATTTTTCTTCTTCACCACGCACTACCAGAGCATGACCGATTTCTCCGCCTGCGCCATGTGAACCGGCTATGATCTTGCCATCTACGATGATTCCCCCGCCAACACCTGTACCAAGTGTTACCATGATAACATTGGCAGAACCGGCAGCTGCGCCTTTCCATGCTTCACCAAGTGCTGCAACATTGGCATCATTTCCCGCACAGGCTTTAAGTCCTGTCAGGTCATGAAGAATCTGCGCTACCGGTGTAAATCCCCAGTAAAGGTTTACCGCACAGGCAGCTTCTCCTTTGGAATTGATAGGTCCCGGAATTCCGATTCCGACGCCTTCCACATCTGATTTATCAATTCCTTTTTCCTGAATCTTGTGACTGATCGTCTCAGCTACATCCGGAAGAATGTTCTCTCCTTTGTTCTCTGTTCTTGTAGGAATCTCCCATTTTTCAACAAGTGTGCCATCAGCCTTAAACAGACCGCATTTCACAGATGTTCCTCCTACATCGATTCCGAAGCAATATGAACCCATTTTTCTTCCACCTTTCCCTGTCCTTAGTTATTTAAAAGATTTGTGATAAAACTTCTGTCTTATCAGCTTTCACGCTTACGTGCAATATTTGCCTGTACTCGCTTGTACAGTTCTTCTGCTGCATTGTAACCCATCTTCTTCTGTCTGTGGTTGACAGCGGCAGATTCTACAATGACAGCCAGGTTACGTCCCGGTCTGATCGGAAGAGAATGGCAGACGATCTTGTTTCCAAGATATTCTGTATATTCTTCATGAAGCCCCAGACGGTCATATTCTTTATCACGGTCCCATTCCTCCAGTTTGATGACCAGGTCAACAGACTGTGTATCTTTAACACTCTCAACACCGAACAGTGTCTTGACATCAATGATACCGATACCACGAAGCTCAATAAAATGACGCGTGATATCCGGTGCAGAACCTACCAGTGTGACATCGCTGACTTTACGGAGCTCGACCACGTCATCACTTACAAGACGGTGACCTCTCTTGATCAGTTCCAGGGCAGCCTCACTTTTACCGATTCCACTCTCTCCTGTGATCAGGATACCTTCACCATAAACATCTACAAGCACACCATGAATGGAAATACACGGTGCAAGCTGAACGCCAAGCCAGCGGATGATCTCTGCCATAAGACTGGATGTCGTTCTCTCTGTAACAAATGTCGGGACATTGTATTTGATAGCCATATCGATCATATCCTGAGATGGTTTTGTCATTGTACTGAAAATAACGCACGGAATCTTACTTGAGATAAAACGTTCGTATTTCATCATTCTTTTCTCATCACTCAGCTGCATGAGATATGTGTACTC
>CAVBVT010000194.1:1969-3183 GCA_963598855.1 Eggerthellaceae bacterium | reverse complement strand
TATATGTTATCATGTAGGTATATCTCCTTTAGGTGGATTGGTTGATAGTTTCTCGACAACTCTATTTTACCATAAACCTTGAGGAGATATTTTATTTTTAACAAGAAAAAATGCCGTATTTATGCGGCTTTTGGCGTTTCGCAAACGCCTATCATAAGTACAATACAAAAGGAGAAGTCGTTTTCAGGCTTCTCCTTTTAGTATGTTATCAAGATTCTGATCCATGATATTCACGATTTCGAGAAATTTCTGACGTGTTTCTTCGTCAAGACCGGTCAGAAGCCGGTCAATAAAATTTTGCTGAAGCTGTCGGCCTTTTGCAATGATGGGCTGTGCTTTTTCCGTACAGAGCAGTTCTGTCTTACGGCGGTCACCTTCGACTGCATGGCGTTCAAGATAACCGTCACAGACAAGTTTATCTACATTGACGGAAACAAGATTGGCTTTTAATTTACGGATTTCTACAATATCACGGGCAGTGCGGAACTCCGGATTGTTTGCCAGAAACATAAGAATATCAAAAGCAGTCTGCGGAAGATTCAGTTCGCGGCAAAGAGATTTACAGGTCATGTTATATGCAAGAGAAGTTTTTCTTGCGAATTCAATGTTCATATCCATAAAAATTCCTCGGTTATATAGAAAGTATAAATGTGATAGTTCAAATTTGAATTAACGGTGAGTTCATTATACTTCTTATAGAGAAATTGTCAAGGAAGTCAATTGGCTATTGAAAAAATCTTCGTTATCATCTAACATAACTAAATTAGAGGGAGAAGATAGTTTTATCAGCTTTCTCCAAATGATAATCGAAGAGGTTTCGTAATGGCAAATGACAAAAAACAGATATTAGGACATGTTCTTGCGTGCGGTACGCAGATCATGTGGGGAGCGACCTTTGTATCTACGAAAGTACTTTTGAAATATTTCTTACCTGTAGAAGTACTGTTTACACGTGCAGTGCTGGCTTTTCTGGCATTGCTTATATTTTATCCATATCATCTGAAACTGAAAAATCCCAGACAGGAGCTGGCTTTTGCCGGAGCAGGACTGTTTGGGATCGTGATGTATTATATGCTGGAAAATACTGCCCTGACAATGACGTATGCATCAAATGTCGGGATTATCGTTGCGTGTGCACCGTTTTTTGTGGCGGTAATAGTAGGAATCTTTTTTAAGAATGAAAAGTCGGGAATCTATTTTTACATAGGATTTGT
>CAVBVT010000194.1:0-1959 GCA_963598855.1 Eggerthellaceae bacterium | reverse complement strand
GTCTGAATGGACAGAAGAATTTTCAGCTTAATCCAATGGGAGATGGACTGGCATTTATTGCAATGATTTCATGGGGCTGCTATTCGACGTTGATCAAAAAGATTGGAGAATGGGATTATCCGACAGTTGCGGTTACCAGGAGAATTTATTTCTATGGGATTCTTTTCTTAATCCCGGTGCTGATCCAGCAGAAAGCTTCCTGGAAACCGGAACTTATGATGAAACCGGAAGTGCTTTCTAATTTCCTGTTTCTGGGACTTTTTGCAAGTGCGGTAGGGTTCCTGCTCTGGAACCTTTCTACGAAATGGATCGGTGCGGTGAAGACAAGCGTGTATATTTATGTTTCACCGGTAGTGACGGTAGTACTGTCCATGCTGGTGCTTCACGAAAAAATGACCGTAGTCTCTGTGATCGGATCTGCGCTGATCTTTGTGGGACTGGTGATCTCACAGAAAAGAAAACATGAAACTATATAGAAACACAGGGGACGGAGTTTGATGGTATTCAACTCCGTCCCCTGTGGCTCTTTTACAGCGGCAGCATGAGTGCGATCGTGCTGCCTTTTTCATTGCTTTCGAGCACTTTTACCTGTCCGTCATGCTGTCTGGCAATTTCTGTTACGAGGGCGAGTCCAAGGCCGGCACCGCCCATGGCACGGCTTCGGGACTTGTCTACACGGAAAAACGGGGCGAAGATTTTTTCCTGATATTCAGGAGAAATTCCAATGCCGGTGTCAGAGATTTCAACGAAGGCACAGTCTGCCGGCCGAGGCCGTGAAGAGGTATCCAGAATGGCTTTTCCCGGATGGAGAGTTACAGTTACTTTTCCTGAAGGATGGTTATATTTGATGGCATTTTCCACGAGATTATATATAGCACGGTAGAGAAGAAGATAACTTCCGGGAACAGTACAGTCGCCATCTCTTTGAATCAATTCAATTTGCTTCTGCTCAGCCACTGAAGCCAGATCACAGAAAACTTCTTCTGTAAGCTCTGCCAGCGAAATTGTCTCAGAGCGTTCAACCGTCTGAATACCGGTCATATCGAGAAGAATCTCTGCCAGATGAGAAAGACGCCCGGTCTGCTCCTGGATTAAGGAGAAAATCTCCTTGTATTCTTCTGTGGAAGGTGTCTTTTTGCGGGCAAAAACTTCCAGATTTGTCTGCATGACGGCAAGCGGAGTACGAAGTTCATGCGCGGCACTGGCAGAAAACTGCTTCTGTGCAGTGAATGCATCATCCAGACGGGAGAGCATCTTATTAAAAGAAGCAGTCAGCTGGGAAATTTCGTCGTTACTGTCTGGTACTTCCAGAGATTCTGAAAGATTCTGCGCCTGTATTTTACCAATTTTTGTACTGAGGTCATGTAAAGGAGTCAGTGCACGGCGGCTGATGAAATAAGTTCCGATACTGCTTAGAAGAATAATGATAGCGGTAGCAATCATGCTTCTGATGCGGAATAAGTCTTTGGTTGCCTGCACCTGATTGGAAAGATCTGGAAACAACATTGATGGATCCACATTAAAAGTGATTGGTGTGGAGTCAGTTTCATTAATCTGTACGATGTAGCTTTCGAGATTTTCCATTCCGGTGACAGCGGAATTGCTGATGAAAAAATACATCAGAATACAGGTGACAGTTACAAGCAGCGTGATGAGCAAAGTCAGCCGCCACTGCAGGGAGAGTTTTTTGGAAAATTTTTTCATTGCGGATCCTCCATCAGAATATAGCCCTGGCCGATTTTATTCTGGATCGGGTCGAAGCCCAGAGTTGTACGAAGTTTTTTGCGTAGAGAGGAAATATGAACGCGGATGGAATTGCTGAAACTGTTGACACTTCCATCCCAGAGATGTTCGATCATTTCTTCCGGGCTGATGATCCGGCCCTGATGGAGCAGGAAGTATTCCAGAAGAGCACTTTCCTTTCGTGTCAGGGAAAGTGGTGTGTTGTCTACACTGGCT
>CAVBVT010000193.1:0-3486 GCA_963598855.1 Eggerthellaceae bacterium | reverse complement strand
CCCTGGGATTATGGATCCGCAATGGAATGGTATGCTCTCCCATTCCTGCACTGACAAACATGTGCTGCTCTCCTCTGTGAAAATCGCCGCAGCAAAAAGGCGGCAGTACCAGATACTGCGGTGAAGAAAGGCCATGGTGTTCACTAAGGCGAACAACACCTCCATGATAATGGCCGGACAGGATCATATCTGCTCCCCAGTCAAAATATGCTTTTCCATATTTGGGGTTATGAGCCAGAAGGATCTGCATTCCGCTGCTTCCTGGCTCTCCGATTATCGCATCTATCACTTCTGAATAAAGCCTTGGAGATTTCGGCTTACGATAATACTCAATGGGCAGTTCCAGTCCGTAAAAGCAGAAGCGATCAGTGCCCAGGAGTGCATGTTCATGAGTATTGCGCAAAACATGGATTCCTGCTTTTTTTAAAGCTTTTTCATATTTTTGATAATGTTCCCGATACTCTCCATTCAAAGACATTTTATACTCATGATTGCCCAGTGCATAATATACTGGATATTCTTCTGCAAGAGATGTAAGAAGCTTACAGGCTGTCACAAGAGTATCCGGCTGCGTACGTACAGCCATATCTCCAGCTACGAGCACCGCATCAGGTTTCAGACCATGGATCGTATCCAAAAGCCGGCAGTTATCCTGTCCATAGGAAATTCCATGCTGATCTGCAAGCAGAACAAACCGTACTCCATCCGGATTCTGGATCTTTTCTGTATGGATCTCATATTTTTTAATTCTGAATTTATTCATATTATTTTCCAAATCCGCAGTTGGGGAAGGTACATACCGGACAGTTCAGGCACAGTCCGCCTTCGCCCAGACCGGCAATCTCCTCAGCTTTTATTTCGTCATCTGCCATCACACGGGGCAGGATCAGGTCAAATACTGTTCTCTTTGCATACATCACACAACCTGGAAGCCCCAGTACCGGAATCTTTCTGCCTTTATAGTCAAGATATGCGATCAGCAGCATCGCTCCTGGAAGAACCGGTGCTCCGTAGGTGACGATAGCAGCTCCTGTATCGCAGATACCTCCTGGCGTGCGGTCGTCAGGATCCACGCTCATTCCTCCGGTACAGACAATAAGATCTGCGCCTTTCTCTGCAAAAGACAGGATCTCTTTTGTGATCTGTTCTTTATCATCCCCCGGCATTACCTGCTCGATAACTTCTGTCGGATATTCTGCAAGCTTCTCACGCAGTACCGGCGTAAACGTATCCTTGATCAGGCCTTTTTTAATCTCGCTTCCTGTCGTGACAATTCCCACTTTTTTCTGATGATAGGGAAGAATGTCAAAAACAGGCTGCTCTCCAGCTGCTTTTTCTGCTGCATCCATTTTCTCTTTTTCGATAACAAGAGGAATGATCCTGGTACCTGCCAGCTTATCACCTTTTTTCACCGGGAAATTCCCATGCCTGGATGCGATCATCATCTCTCCAAGAGAGTTGACAGCTACAAGTGCATCTTTACGGATCTTCAGAACTCCGTCAATCTTTGATATAACTTCTATTTTCCCCTCTTTGATGTCTGTTCCATGTACTTTGTCAGAATCTCCTGCACAGATCTTGTATAAAATCTCTGCTGCCTCATTCTCGTGAAGGATCCCCTCTTTTTTCTCCCACACAAAAAGGTGCTCTTTTCCTACTGAGAGCAAAAGCGGGATATCTTCTTCCTTCACTACATGCCCTTTCTTGAAAAGAACGCCTTTTTTTTCATCCTTTATGATCTGTGTGATATCATGACACAGAATATGGCCTACTGCATCCTCTGTTCTGATCTCTTTCATCAAAAATCCCTTCTCATTTCCGTTATTGACACAGGATAAATTCTGCTCCTGCGTTCACTCCGTTGTATTATACATCCAGCCAGGGCTTTTTGTCAAAAGTATGTTGCACTGTAAAAACTTTTACAAAAGAAAGGCTTTCGCCACCCGTCCTGCCCAGTCTCTGTATCTGGCTTTCTCCACTGTTTCCGCATAGAGGATATCCAGAGTTCCGATTTTCTTTCCATTTTGGTAATATTCCTGCACTCCCGCTTTTTCTCCCTTTTTCACAGGTGCTGTAATCATTTTGGGAAGAACCTTTTTCTTTTTGATCTTGTCCGGCTTTGTGCCATCTGTACTTAAGTAACGGAATTTCCCTGCATATGTAAGAGAAACTTCTTCTTTCAGGCCTTTCCTGACTTTTACAGATGGAAGTTCTTCCAGTGCTTCATCCAGGTATAATATACATTTGGAAAATCCGTAGTTGAGAAGAGAAGCCGCATCACGGAATCTTGTTTTAGGATCTGGTGCTGCCATCACTGACGCGATCAGTGTGATCCCGTTTCTCTCTGCAACTGCACTCAGACAGTATTTGGCAATGCTGGTGCTTCCTGTTTTCAAGCCCAAACATCCTTCATAACTTCGAAGCAGTTTATTGGTGTTTGTCAGTGTAAACTTCGAAGAACCTTTTCTTGTAACATGGGTGATATCTTCCATCCATATGGAGGAATATGTAAGGATCTTCGGATATTTGCTGATCAGTTCACGGCTCATAAGTGCAATATCATAGGCAGTGGTATAATGATCCTGTGACTCAGTCAGGCCACAGCAATCCGTAAAATGGGTATTTTTCATTCCCAGTTCTGATGCCCGTCTGTTCATCTGCTCCACAAAAGCCTGTTCTGTTCCTGCTAAATGTTCGGCCATTGCCACACTCGCATCGTTTCCAGAAGCGATCACAATACATTTGATCATAGTCTCTGCTTTCTGTGTTTCGCCTTCTTCCAGAAACACCTGGGAACCACCCATAGATTTTGCATAAGCACTTGTAGTAATGGTATCATCCAGATGAAGTCTTCCATTTTCGATGGCATCGAAAATAAGGATCAACGTCATGATCTTCGTAATGCTGGCCGGACTTCTTCTGGTATCCGGATCTCTGGAATAGATCACAGTACCTGTTTCTTTCTCCATAAGAACAGCAGCCGGTGCCTCAATAAGCTGTTCTCCGCTGTTTTCTGTATCCTGTGCAGTTTCTCCCCATACCCCTGCTGGTGTCAGAATAAAACTTATGGCTATAAGCCAGACAAGAAAAAATTTCAGATTTTTCCGGTTCATAGATTCACTCCCACTGCAACTCTCTGTTCTATTGTAAAAGATTTTTCGCAGAAATATTCCTAAAACCAGAAACACAGAGAACAGAATATCTCCTGTTCTCTGCTCTGTATCTGACTTACGAAAACAAGAGAGGAACCGTATTCTTTATACAGTCATTGTGTGAATATCTGTCATATCTTGTTTTTTCATTTACAAATGTAATTGTTGCCTTTCTGTTTTTTACAGTAAGTGCTGCTGTACCTATTGCAACTTCCTTTGGATCTGTTCCATAAGCTGGAGCGGCACCTTTTGTAATCTGCACATTCTGCGTATTTGCATAAGCATTTTTCAGATAATAACGAAGCACTGGTTTCTCCCAGATTTCATACTGTCC
>CAVBVT010000192.1:508-3494 GCA_963598855.1 Eggerthellaceae bacterium | reverse complement strand
TTATATAGGGGAGAGTTATCCACAAGTGCTGATAAAATCATTTATCAATTACCTACTATATAATTTTCTGTATCTATTTAATATTGCGATATTGGATATCTGCGAATTGCTTCATTCTTTCGTATTGCTGTCAATTTCCCATTCCAATACGCTCGCTCCCCACGAAAGTCCGGCGCCGAATCCTGCTATAATAATTCGCTGTCCCTTTTTCAGGACATCTTTTCGGTTTAATTCATTCAGCAAAATCGGAATGCTCGCGGATGACGTATTTCCATAATCCTGAAGATTCATTGGAAACTTCCCGATATCCAGGCGAAGCCGCCTCGCAACTGCATCCACGATCCTCGCATTCGCCTGGTGAAGAACAAACCAGTCAATGTCTTCTGTGGAAAGTTCATTTTCTTTCAAAACTTCCTGTATCACCTGCGGGACCTTGCGGACCGCAAACTGAAAGACATCCTTGCCATTCATGGTAATGTATTCTGTTTTTGCTTCGTTGCAGTCTCTGTCAATACTGCGGACTCTGCCTGCAACTCCCGGTCCTGTAAGTGCCGGTCCGCCTTTTCCATCGGAATGTGCCACCGGTCGATAGTTTCTTCCCTCTGCTGCCTTTAGAAGAACCGCTCCGGCCCCATCCCCAAACAGGATGCAGGTTCCGCGATCCGTCCAGTCCACCAGTCTGGAAAGGCTCTCGCTTCCTATGACCAGGATCGTCCGGCAGATTCCTGATGAGATATAAGCCTGGGCAGTATTGTAAGCAAAAAGAAATCCGCTGCACGCAGCATTGAGATCAAATCCGACTGCTCTGACCGCTCCAAGTATTTCCTGTACCTGACAGGCTGTGCATGGAAAAACCCGGTCAGCCGAACCCGTTGCCACCAAAATCATATCTACTTCTTCCGGTGGAACTCCGGCTTCCTCAAGTGCCTGACGGCCGGCTTCCGCTGCCATGGAAACTGTCGTTTCCTTCTCCACAATGCGCCGCCGCTCCACACCAGTCCGTTCCCGGATCCATTCATCGCTGGTATCTACAAAGCCTGCGATCTCATTGTTATCCAGGACTCTCTCAGGGACACAGGCTCCCGTTCCCCGGATGACTCCGGTTATGGTCTGTTCTTTATTCATAATAGTTGTTTCCTCATATTCCTGATTTGTTTTGATTTTAGAATATTTTGATTATCAAAGTATATCTCCAAAAAAAGCTTTTGTCAAGAGAAAAATTATCATCATTGTATATAAACACAAACATGCGTGTTTCATATTTATTTTCTCTTTTTCTCTGTGCTATACTAAATCTGCAAAGCAGCATTTCCGTAAGGATGTCTGCTTTTTTCTATGACAGATTTCTGTCTTCTCTAAAAATTTATAACATGAAAAAGAAAGGTATCTTATTTCTATGAATTCTCTAAAACCCATGCTCCTGACCTGCCTGAAATCTTATGACAGATCACAATTTATCAAAGATGTGACCGCCGGCATCATCGTTGCGATCATCGCACTCCCGTTGTCTATCGCACTGGCACTTGCCTCCGGTGTCGGCCCTGAAGCCGGTATTTTCACCGCAATCGTAGCAGGTTTCGTGATCTCTGCTCTTGGTGGAAGCTGTGTGCAGATTGCCGGACCAACCGCCGCATTTGCAACGATCGTCGCCGGTATCGTAGCCCGCGATGGAATGGACGGTCTTGTTATCGCCACTGTACTGGCAGGTATTTTTCTGATCCTTATGGGACTCTGCCACTTCGGAAGTCTGATCAAATTCATCCCTTATACGATCACCACTGGTTTTACCTCGGGAATTGCCGTGACGATCGTCATTGGTCAGCTGAAAGATTTCTTCGGTGTCACTTACCCGGATGGGGTGAAACCGATCGAAACGACCGAGAAACTGGAAGCTTTTGTCCAGAACATTTCTTCCATAAATATGGATGCCGTTATTGTCGGCGTTGTAAGTCTCGCTATCCTGATCATCGCACCATATATTTTTAAGAAAATCCCCGGCTCACTGATCGCTGTCATCGCCGGAATCCTGATGGTTCAGTTTCTTCCATTAAAGGTATCCACAATTGGAAACCTGTACACGATCAGCAATGCGCTTCCAAGTTTCCATATGCCGGCATTAAAAGTCAGCACGATCAGTGCGGCTCTTCCAAATGCTTTCACAATTGCCGTGCTTGCTGCGATCGAATCACTGCTTTCCTGCGTAGTTGCAGATGGTATGATTAACAGCAAACATCGTTCCGATATGGAGCTCGTCGCACAGGGTGCCGGAAATATCGCTTCTGCACTCTTTGGCGGAATCCCGGCAACAGGAGCAATCGCAAGAACTGCTGCCAACATCAAAAACGGCGGACGTACACCGATCGCCGGAATGGTCCACTCTGTCACACTTGTCATCGTGCTTGTCGTTCTGATGCCTTATGCCGGAATGATCCCGATGCCGACGATCGCTGCGATCCTTTTTATTGTCGCCTACAATATGTGCCAGTGGAGAACGTTCCGTGATCTGCTCAAAACGGCTCCAAAAAGTGACATTATCGTACTTCTGGCGACTTTCGTGCTGACAGTACTCTTCGACCTGGTCGTTGCCATCGAGATCGGTATGGTGCTTGCATGTCTGCTCTTCATCAAACGAATGAGCGAAGAAACCCATGTTGACAGCTGGGTCTATACAGACGATGATACACCGGATATCAACGAACATCTCCGCAAACTGCCGTTGCAGATCCGCGTTTATGAGATTACCGGACCACTGTTTTTCGGAGCTGCAGATGCCATTGAACATATCGTTGTCAAAGACTTCACCAAATGTCTGGTACTCCGCATGAGAAGCGTTCCGGCTCTGGACAGCACCGCTATGAATGCGCTCCAGAACCTGGTTAAAATCTGCGAAAATAAAGGAATCACCCTTATTTTCTCCCATGTCAACGAACAGCCAATGCGCGTTATGAAAAAAGCCGGCTTTGTTGAACTTGTCGGAGAAGAAAAT
>CAVBVT010000192.1:0-498 GCA_963598855.1 Eggerthellaceae bacterium | reverse complement strand
AAAGAGCTGAAGAGGTCATCTGACCTTTTCAGCTTTTGCTTTGTCTGTTTTGTCGCTCAGTTTTTCTGATAAGCCCGAATTCCAGAAACAGGCTGAAAATATAAGAAATTCCAAAAATCTGGCCGATTGCCTTCGGGCCTCGGTATTCCGGTGGAATGAATTTCGGCTGATCTCCGTCTTTTACGATCTCGATCTGATTCAGGACTTTATGAAAAGCCAGCATCACAGAGCTTCGAGTCAGTGTCTTGCTGGTCTCTTTACGGGACACCAGAAGTTCCCCACTGTATTCACCGTTTTTCTTACGTTTCACTGTATAGGAGAACTCCAGCCCGGAAAGCGTATGAAATATGTAATTCTGGTACGCAAGCACTGCATCCCAGAGATACCTCTCCAGAATCTCAGATTCTTCTCCCTCCACGATTCCCCTGTGAAGCTGTTCCACGCTCTGTGTACATACTGCCATAATGCTCCGCCTCTTTTATATTGATATATTAAAGC
>CAVBVT010000191.1:0-3526 GCA_963598855.1 Eggerthellaceae bacterium | reverse complement strand
ATATATATCGGGTCTGATCATGAGTCAGCCGACTGCCTTCCATATGGTTTGAATTATATGTTAAATCGATCTGGGTCTTGTGATAAATACCTCCAGAATATTTATTTGCCTTCTCATCCTGCAAAATATCCAGTAAGGTCGTTGGATTTTCTTTCTTCTTGTTAGAACGCTCCGGCTTCCTTGCATTTTCCGGAATATTCCATGTCTTTCCGGTAAGAAATGCTCCCGACACACGCCCTTGTGCACAATAATTTCTTACACTACGTTCAGATACATCCCATTTTTTTGCCGTTTCAGCAACTGAAAGGTATCGCATCTGCACCCCTCCTTTCACACGATAAAAAACGCATTCTGTGAGCCTTTTATTGTCATAATCTCAAAAATCACGCTTACTATGGTTAGTATACTACATTATCGGCAATAAATCTATTCATTCATACTTGTTTTACATTTTTTTGCCGACACAGGAGATTTAAATTTTTAAAAAAACTGGATGCCATCTCTCATAAAATAACACCCAGTCTTGCTTGTTTTATTCTTTATTGCAGAACTTATTTCTCCAGTGCTTTACCTAACTCCTCAAACTCTTTCATTGCCTCAGGATCTTTTGCAAGTTCGTCTTTTCCATTTGCAGAGTATGGTTTATAAAATAAAATATCCCATGCCAGGTAGTTTGCTATGCAGTCAAACTGACTCTTGATCAGATCATACTGTTTATCTTCCACCGGAGCCCCGCCAATAACAATAATGCCGACTTTTTTCTCTTTCATCTGTATGCCGCGGCAATAGCACTTGTCAATAACCTGCTTGATCTGCGCAGTGATTCCCCACCAGTAAACTGGTGTTGCAAAAAGGATTATATCCGCTGCTGCGATCTTGTCGATCGTTGGATTTGTGTCATCCTTATCCACACAGCCCTTATGACACTGACAGGCTCCGCAGCCTTTGCATGGAGCAATATTAAGCTTATCCGGATTGATCACTTCAAGCTCATTTTTTTCAGATGCACCTTTGACAAAAGCATTGATTGCTGTTAAGGTGTTTCCTTTTCTTGCACTTCCGTTGATGATTGCGATTTTCATAGTTTTTTCCTCTTTTCTTCGTTTTATAAATTTTATTGCAAAACCACTAACCATTACTTTACATTTCCCACTTCAAACCCAAATTCCACCCATCCGTTCCCCCACTCTCCACGGATCAGATAGATCATGTCCTTCTGTACATCCTTCAGCACGTATGTGCCATCCTTTTCTTCCACTTCTGCCGCAGCCCCGGTACCTGGATCGCTTTCTCCGGAATGTTCTGCCGGAAATGCAGTTGCTGTTACTTTCTCTGGCTCTGTATCAAAATACAGATCCATATCTGTGGTTTCATCTATATTCATAACTAGAAGATCCTGCCATTGAGTAACTGCCACGCTGTCCGCGATTTCATTTTGTTCAACCCCATCTTGATCTGCATAGCTCCAGCTATATCCGCCGCGCGCCGCCACTGCGCTGACTTTGCCATAAGATGCCGTATATCCTATATTCAGATATGGCAGTTCCGCAGGATCTTTTTCCGGCCAGAATTCATCGAGGATATCCTGGTACTGGTCTGCATCTGAGGCTTTTCCTTCTTTGACAACTTTGATCTTCGTCACCCCGGGATACTGTCCAGGATAGGATTCCAGCATAATCCCGTCGCCGTAAATTGCTACGATATCGCCTCGTTTCAGATCCTTCTCAGAAATTTTTTCCCCGTTTTTATCCTGGATATTTTCAGGCATTGTTACAGTAAAAACATTTCCGGTACCTTCACCTATCATCAGATGCCCATCCTCACCTGCCGGAATATACATGGCCTGCAAAGGTTTTTGCCCATCAGATCTTCCGGTAACTGCATATGCAACACCAGCGATCAAAACAATTGCTATCAAAATCCATATCCATCTTTTTTTCATAGAACTGTATCTCCTCTCTTTCCAAACAAATCTTTTTACCAGCCTTTAAATACAGAAACCTGATAAGCCGCAATATTCTCCGGATCTTCCAGAGCCTTTTTTCGCCAGGAGTTTGGAGAAAGGCCTGTGATTTTTTTGAAATTGCGCATAAACGTTGATAAAACCGGATAGCCCACCAGATCGGAAACTCTTTCTATTGAACATTTCCCTTTCATCAGAAGCTCACAGGCTTTATTGATCCGAACCAAGTTCAGATATTCAGATGGCGTTGCATTGGTATATTCCAGAAAAATCCTCCGCATATGTGTTTCGCTGAGTTCACAGCTTTTTGCCATATCTTTTGCCTTGATATCTTCCATATAGTGCAGTTCTATATAATTTATGATCTTTCGCACATAATTCATGGCATCCGAAGATTCTTTTTCCTGCTCCGTACTTTCCTCTTTCTGTCTGTCAAAAAACAGCAGCAGATTGAACGCGAAAGCCAGAACTGCATATTTATAATTCGATTTCTTCTGCAAAGCTTCTTCTATGATCACCTGCATTAATTCTGCTGCCCTTTTATTTTCACTGCTCCCCAGTACAAACACGTTCTGTTCAAGATTCTTTTTCAGTTTCGCAGCCTTCTCCGGAATGCCCGACAAACATGCCTGCAAAATTCCATCTGCATCCATAAACAGATACTCCCACTTCTGCTTCTGATCTGCTGCCTCCGGGCTTGGACATGTACGATGCGGGATATTTTTCGGTATAAAAGTTATTGTCCCTGCATGATAAGGCAGCTCTTTCTCTGCAAGCTGTACTACTCCGTCCCCGTAATGACAGTATCCAATTTCCAGATAATTATGAAAATGTATATTATCCATTCCATAAACCGTTTCCCATTTCTCGCCAGTCAATACCAGAACTGGGATATCCTGCGGTAATTCATAATAACGATACTCTGCTTTCTGCATTATAGCCTCCCCACGTGATAGTCAGACGGATAAAAACATCCGCATTCTCTGCGTAAATAGCCGTGTCGCAGTTTATTCGATCAATATTTATCCTCTTCTTACATTTTAATAGAATTCTACGTTCATAGCAATGCTATTTTACCCAAGTCTGTTTCATCAAGCACACGACAAACGCATGAGTAAATAAATTGTGAACACGCCTCTTTTCTGGTAAAATAAAAGAAAAAGGGGCGTTGTTTATGCAGGAATTATTAGATTGGATGGAATACATTGAGGATACCCGCCAGCAGGCAAAGGTCCGTCACACATTGAAGGATATTCTTGTGATTGTATTGTTTGCAACTCTGGCAAATGCAGATGACTGGGTTGAGATGGCATTATTTGCAGAAAACTATCAGGATTATCTTCGAAAGTATATTGAACTAAAGAATGGGATCCCTTCTCATGATACGATACAGCGTGTCATGGGGATGATATCACCGGAAATCTTACAGCAGCTCTATGGGAAATGGCAGGAACGTTTAAATCAGAACGAAGGGGAATTGCTGAAGAAGATCATTTGTATTGATGGGAAAACTATGCGTTCCAATAAAAGAGGAGACGAGAAAGCATCCCACATTGTATCAGC
>CAVBVT010000190.1:0-3574 GCA_963598855.1 Eggerthellaceae bacterium | reverse complement strand
AACATGATTTCTGTGCATCGCGAAGCGTGTTGCTGGTCACGGAGTGAACAGTAATGATTTTCCAGTTATTTTTTTCACATGTCGTATTTTTCTCGTTATCCACTGTAAAATGTGCTAAAATAGAAAAAAACATACAGCAGTCCGGGAGGAAATTTTGCCCGGATGCTGTCACACAGGAGGTTTATCATGATACGTGTAATCGAAAACAGTTTTCTCAAGATTTCCGCTTCTGACCATGGTGCTGAGCTTACCAGCATTTATGACAAAGTAAATGACCGCGAAGTTCTCTGGCAGGCAGATCCGGCTTACTGGAAACGCCATGCACCGGTGCTTTTTCCGAATGTAGGACGTAACTATAATGACACCTGGCGCCTGAACGGAAAAGAATATGCTTCCAAACAGCACGGTTTCGCCAGAGACAGCGAATTTATCTGCACCGATAATACAGATACCTCTCTTACTTTTGTTCTGAAATCCTCAGAAGAAACTCTTAAAGCTTATCCTTTTGCTTTCGCCCTGAAGATCACTTACACACTGAAAGATCACGATCTGGATGTATGCTGGGAAGTGGTGAACAAGGACTCCGAGACCATGTACTTTACCATCGGTGCACATCCGGCTTTCTGTGTTCCTGCACGTGAGGATGAGGCGCAGGGTGATTATCATCTGTCCTTTGAGAATAAAGACGCTCTTACATATCTTCTTCTGGATGCAGCCAACGGCACAGCCATTGCCGATGAGCCGCATACGCTTTCCCTTGAGAACGGAACCTGCCTCATTGATGCCCACATGTTCGATGAAGGTGCACTTCTTTTTGACAACGGACAGATCCAGAAAGCCAGCATTCTCTTCCCGGATGGCAAACCATATCTCACACTTACCAGCGAAGGATTTCCGGATTACGGAATCTGGTCTGTGCCAGGTGCTTCTTTTGTTTGCCTGGAGCCATGGATGGGACGCTGCGATGACAGAGGATATGAGGGACAGCTCTCTGAAAAAGCGAATGTCAATGTTCTGAAGCCGGATGAGGAATTTATTAAGAGCTATCAGATCACGGTACATTGATTCCTTTTTTCTGCCACATGCAGAATCACGCTGAATTCAGTTAGCATAAAACAAGTTGCCATATTCCGGCTGCCGCTGTATTCTACAGTAGCTGCTGATGCTGCTGACTAACGCAGAATTGCAATTACAGCACACTTTTTATAACGCAAAAATCCGCCAGACATGGCAGCTTTTATTAGCTGTCCGCCTGACGGATTTTTTTGTTTGACACTTATTATATCACATTATATTTCCAACAAATTCCCCGCTCTATTCTCTCACAAAATGATACTGATAAGCCCTGTACTCTCCAAACTCTGCCGGAAGCGGCATTCCGCCATGCATCAGAGCAGCTCCGGAATAGATCTTTCCTGTGGACTGCTCCTTGTACATCGCATTTTCCTCAAGGCCTCGAAGCTGTACATAATTCACTGTCATGTTTCCGTGGATCTCCTGCATAACCACATTAAGCAGAACCTCTTCCTGGGAATTTCCAACGATCTCCCATGCACAGATCTCGCTCTTAAACGGATCTGTCAGACGGAAGTAGCGTCCGTTCTGGATCAGCGGAGCATATTTTCTGAATTCCTCGATCTGGCGGCGGACTTCATCTTTTTCTTCCTCTGTCAGTTTCAGAAGATCCAGCTCATAGCCGAAGGTTCCTGACATGGCAACCACACCTCTGGTATGTAACGGGGTGATCCTTCCTGTCTGGTGATTCGGTACTGCAGATACATGTGCACCCATTGCTGATACCGGATAACCAAAGGATGTACCATACTGGATGCGAAGTCTGTCAATGGCATCGGAGTTATCACTGCACCAGATCTGTGGTGTGTAATACAGCATACCTGCGTCAAATCTTCCACCGCCGCCGCTGCATCCCTCAATGAGAAGATCCGGATAGCGGTTTACCATACGGTCCAGAAAATCGTACAGTCCCAGCACATAATCATACATGACACGTCCCTGATCTTTGGTCATTACAGAAAATACATCCATCAGGCTTCGGTTCATGTCCCATTTAACGTACTCAATGTTGGCGTTATCCAGCACTGCACTGATCTGTCCGAAAATTCCGTCTACAACTTCTTTTCTGGAGAAATCAAGTACCAGCTGATTTCTGGATCTTACCGGTTTTCTTCCCGGAATGGTAAGTGCCCAGTCCGGATGCTCGCGGTAGAGGTCACTGTCCTCGGAGATCATCTCCGGCTCGATCCAGATGCCGAATTTCACACCAAGGTCATTGACTCTCTTTACAAGGCCGCCAAGGGGCTCTCCAAGTTTTTTTTCATTTACATACCAGTCACCAAGACCGCTGTTGTCATCGTCACGTTTTCCAAACCAGCCATCATCCAGGACCAGCATATCAATGCCAAGGCTCTTCGCCTCTTTTGCCAGATCATACAAAGTCTCTCCTGTGAAGTCAAAGTAAGCAGCCTCCCAGCTGTTTACCAGAACCGGGCGCACCTCTGTCTTATATTTGCCACGGCAGATATGATGGCGGATACAGCTGTGAAGATTCTGGGAAAGACGGTTCATTCCCTGATCTGTATAACTTAAGATCACCTCCGGTGCATAGAAGGTCTCCCCGGCTTCCAGCGGATACCGGAAGCACCCCTCCTGTATACCAAGGAGCATTCTTGTCTGATTGTACTGATCTTTCAGAACTTCACCCTGGAAATTTCCGCTGTATACAAAGGACATTGCATAACAGCCGCCGTTATCCTCTGTGGTATCTTTCTCAGCCAGGATCATCATCGGATTGTACTGATGGCTGGATGTACCACGGACACTGCCGATCATCTGGCTTCCATGTGCCACCGGAACTCTCTGCATGTTGCGCTCCATGGCATGTCTTCCGTAAAAAGTAAGCAGGTCATAATCTCCGTAAAGGAAATCCAGCTCTGCGGACATTACTTTGTTCACATAGATCTTCTCACTGCTCTGGTTGCGGATATAAACACTTCTGGTAATGATATCCAGTTCCGGGAGCACACCGTAAAGAAGCATGGCCTCCACGCCGGTAGCCGGATCTTCCAGCACGATCTCCAGAGTCTGTGCCTCATCATTATCCGCATAAACAGCAGGAAGTCCCGGAAGGCTGTATTTGCCGTCACGGATGGTATATCCCTTGTAACGCATATCACAGCTCATGCTTCCGTCGCCGTTTTCCAGCATCAGTGACGCACTGCGGAAATCTCCGTTTCCGTAGCAGGAAAACTCCTGTGGAAGAGCATCCATAGAATACGTTCTGTCTGTTCCCGCATCATAAGGATTTCCGGAAAAACCTCTGTCATAGTAGGTCAGAAGATAATCCATGCAGCCTTCTGCTTTACGTCCATAATAAAGGTGAAGAAGAAATCCGTACTGATCTACCTGCATCTGGTAGGTCGTCTCCTTCGTCTGTAATGTAAATGTCCTGTCTTTTTCGCAATAGATGATTCCCATGTGCGAACCCTCCTTTTCTTATGTATAATCTCTCGGAATCTCCAAGCCAGTAAATACAAGGCTTTCAGATTCCATTTTT
>CAVBVT010000189.1:0-3614 GCA_963598855.1 Eggerthellaceae bacterium | reverse complement strand
GTCTCCGATCCCTGCTCCATTGGAATATACATGGATATAATCTCCTGTCATCATTACAAGCGTTGCGCCCATACACACGATCATATGCGTCTTTACGCCTGCCACACGTTTCTTCATTCCACGGTCAATACCGATCAGACATCCAAGAAACATGGCAAGGATCAGACGAAACAGTGTCGATCCCATATTTAAAGTATGCAGATATGTAGATACTGCATCATAAGCTCCCAAAAGTCCTCCCATAATTTATGCCCCTTTCCTGTTGTTTTCAACCATTCTGCTGCCTGCTCGTGAACACGCTTCCTGTTCTTCTTAACACATCTTTGTCCAAAAAGCTGCCTAGTCAGCCGGATCCGCCCGGATCATCTCTTCGCCGGATTCATCTCACTACGCAGTTTTCACATCTCCTGCAGCCATTGCCCCTTTTTCTCTGATAAGTAAAGTAACTGGATATATTACTGTTCACTGGTAGTATTCCGCGAGGTGTTTTTTTGTGAGCGAAGGTCACAGAAAACCCGAGACATACCGCGCGAATTTATGCAATCAGCATAAATTCTGTGCATCGCGAAACGTGTTGCTGGTCACGAAGTGAACAGTAACAGGGATACCGCTGCCGGTATCCCTATCTGCTCTACTATTTGTTTAATCAGAGGGCATTCTGATTATTTAATAGACTCATTGTAGTTCTCGATCGCTTTATTTACAGAAGCTGCAAGCTGATCAACTGCTTCCTGAGTTGTGATCTTGCCATCATATACCTGCGGCATGATCTCGTTGAATGTAAGACGAGCCTCTGTCTGTACACCAGAAAGAACACCTGCTGTATTGCAGTTTACAGGAGAATCTTTCAGCTGGTTGATAGCTGTCTCAAAGTTCGGGTTCTCTTCAAGATAAGACTTCATATCGTCTGTCTCATAAGCTTTCTCGTTGATTGCGAAGTATCCTGTACCCATGGACCATTTAGCCTGTACGTCAGGAGTTGTGATGTACTCGATGAATTTCCAAGCTGCATCTTCATTTGTCTCGTTGCCTGTATCTGTAAGCCACAGGGAACCACCACCGATGATAACGCCGCCTTCATCATTCTGCTCGATTCTTGGAAGGTATCCTGTACCAACTTCGAATGGAGAAGAATCAACTGCATTTTTCAGGATAGCTGTAGACTCGATGATCATACCAACCTGTCCGGAGAAGAATGCTGTCTGAGTATCAGCTGTTGTTGTTCCGTAGTCTTCGAAATATCCGGAATCATACAGCTGTTTCCACATATCAAATACTTTCAAGCCGCCGCCGTTGGAATCGAAATCAACAGCTGTAACTGCCTCTGTACGTCCATTGTCATTGTTTCCATATGTTACGCCAAGTCCTGCAAGCTGCTGCTCGAAGAACCATCCGTAAATAGCCTGTGAATATCCAACCGGAGCTGCTCCGCTCTCTACGATCTTCTTGGAATCCTCAAGAACTTCATCGTATGTTGTAGGCGGTGTCTCAGGATCAAGGCCTGCTGCCTCAAATACGTCCTTATTGTAATACAGCATAGGTGTAGATACGTTGAATGGCATTGCATACTGTTTGCCATCTACTGTATAGTAGCTGCTGATAACATCCATAACGGAACTCTTATCATAACCTGTGGACTCGAATTTGTCCTCTACAGGGATAACAGAACCACTGTCATACATGAATTTTGTTCCAACGTCATACATCTGGCAAACATCCGGAAGACCAGAATCACTCTGCATAGCAGCTTTCAGTTTTGTGATGGTATCATCATAAGTTCCCTGATACTCAGCTTTAACTTCGATCTCATCCTGAGATGCGTTGAAGTCATCTACGATCTGCTGAAGTACCTCACCGTTTGTACCGCCCATTGCGTGCCAGAATGTGATTGTAGTCTTGTCCGCCGCACTTACTGAACACGGAGCTGCGAGAGATGCTGCCATGATTCCCCCTAAAAGAATCGCCATCCATTTTTTGTTTTTCATATAGAAACCCTCCTTTTTATTGGTTCCGGCCTGCCCCATACAGGCCGGATAAATTAACGTTTTCACTACATTATCAAGATATTGACTGTGATCGGATCAACCCTTAACAGCACCTGCTGTCAGACCACTGATCATCTGTTTCTGACCAATGATAAATACAAGGATTGACGGGATCAGGATTACCATTGCACCTGCCATAACCGGTCGGAAGTCTGTTGCCTCAGCACCCTGGAGCATACCAAGACCGATCTGAACAGTTCTCATATTTACACTGTCTGTTACCAGTAATGGCCACAGATAGTAGTTCCAGCTCTGAAGGAATACGTAAATGATCAGAGCACCAAGTGATGGTTTGATAAGTGGAACACCGATCGTATATAAGAACTTGAAGTTTGTACATCCATCGATTTCTGCTGCCTCATGGATCTCTTTCGGCAGTGTCAGGAATGCCTGACGCATGTTGAATACCGCAAAAGCTGCTGCCGCATTCGGAAGGATCAGAGCTGCGTATGTATTACGGATACCCCAGTCAGCGATTGTCAGGTAGTTCGCGATGATGATCGCCTGGCTCGGGATCATCATGGTTGCCAGCATGATGTAGAACAGGACTTTTTTGCCCTTGAATTCCATCATTGCAAAAGCGTAAGCTGCAAGAGCACCTGTGATAACCTGAGCTGCTGTGATAACACCGGATACGATCAGTGAGTTCTTAATGAAAGTAAAGAACGGTGCCAGCTGGAATGCCCTTGTATAGTTCTCAATGGTCAGATGGGACGGCCAGAAATTACCTCCATAGATCTCTTTGAGGTCCATCATGCTAACATTGAAGCAATAGATAACAGGAACGATAATAATAATCGCAAAAATAATATTCAGCGCATACATCGCCACTTTTACATATGGTTTTTCTTTCATCAGTAAGTCACCTTCTTTTCCAGTCTAAACTGCAGTGCAGTCAGTATAATCAAAATAATGAACAGAATTACGGATTCTGCACAGGCTACACCGAAGCGGCTATTGATAAATGCTTCCTGGTAAATCTCGTACACGATAACGTTAGTACTCTCAGCCGGTCCGCCCTGGGTCATCATCTTAAACTCTGCATACGCCTGTACGGAGTTGATAACGTTGATGATAAGAAGGAAGAACAGTGTCGGAGAGATTGACGGGATCGTTACATGACGATGTTTCTGGAAGAAGTTCGCCCCATCCAGAGCAACGCTCTCATAAAGCTCAGCCGGTACACTCTGGATCGCAGCTGTAAGGTAGATGAAGTTCATACCGATCGCCATCCATACACTAACGATCGTAACTGCGATCAGTGCATATTTTTTATCTGTCAGCCATCCGATATGAGTTCCAAGAGCCTTGTTCAGGATACCAAGAGAACTGTGGAAAATGAACATGAACACTACTGATGCAGCTGCTGCGGAAATAGCCATCGGCAGTGCATATACAGTACGGAAAAATCCTTTTGCTTTGATCTTCTCTGTACTGATGATCGCCAATACAAAACCGATCGCGATGGAAAGGATAACTCGCATTACTGAGAACTTCAGTGTTGTTACCAAACTGTTCAGGAATGTTCCATCTGTGAAAATATCCTTATAGTTGCCTAAGCCTACATAC
>CAVBVT010000188.1:0-3630 GCA_963598855.1 Eggerthellaceae bacterium | reverse complement strand
AAAAATGGAATCTGAAAGCCTTGTATTTACTGGCTTGGAGATTCCGAGAGATTATTAAGAATATAAGGAGGAGAGTCCTATGGGATTTTCTACCAGTACATGTACTGAATTTGTTGAAGTATTAAGCTCCAAAGCTCCAGTTCCAGGCGGCGGCGGTGCATCTGCTCTTGTAGGTGCTGTTGGTACAGCTCTTGGAAATATGGTTGGAAGCCTTACTGTTGGTAAGAAAAAATATGCAGATGTAGAAGATGAAATGTGGGAGCTGAAAAAGAAATGCGATCAGCTTCAGAAAGATTTCCTTCATCTGATCGAGAGAGATGCGGAAGTTTTTGAGCCTCTTTCCAAGGCTTACGGAATGCCAAGAGAGACAGAGGAAGAGAAAGCTGAGAAAGCTCGCGTAATGGAAGCTGCTCTCAAGGAAGCATGCTCTGTTCCTATGGAGATCATGGAGAAATGCTGCGAGGCTATTGAGCTCATCGTTGAGTTCGGAGCAAAAGGTTCCAATCTTGCAATCAGTGATGCCGGTGTAGGTGCTGCATTCTGCAAAGCTGCTCTTAAAGGAGCAAGCCTGAATGTGTATATCAACACAAAATCCATGGCTGACCGTGCGTATGCAGAGGAATTAAACAAAAAAGCAGACGCTATGCTTGAGAAATATACAAAGATTGCAGACGAGACATTTGACAGTGTTCTCGGAAGACTGAAATAGGAGGAACCAGACAAATGGCAAAGCAGTTATTAGGTAAAGAAGTTACAGCAGCTCTCAATGAGAAGATCAAAGCTAACGTTGCAGAGCTTCAGGCAAAAGGTGTAAATCCTACACTTTGCATTATCCGTGTTGGTGAGAACCCAAGCGATATCTCTTACGAGAGAGGCGCAACAAAACGCTGCGAGACTCTTGGAGTTGCATGCGAAAAGATCCTTCTTCCGGAGGATGTTTCCCAGGATGAGCTTCTTGCAACAATCGATAAAGTAAACAAAGATGACAAGATCCATGGCGTTCTTCTGTTCCGTCCGCTTCCGAAACATCTGGATCAGGCAGTAATCGAGAATGCTCTTGCAGCAGAGAAAGATGTTGACTGCATGACAGATCTTTCCATGTCTGGTGTATTCACAGGCAAGAAGATCGGATTCCCGCCATGCACACCGCAGGCATGCATGGAGATCCTGGATCATTACGGAATCGACTGCACAGGCAAAAAAGCAGTTGTGATCGGAAGAAGCCTTGTAGTTGGTAAACCGGCTGCAATGATGCTTGTTAAGAAAAATGCAACTGTTACCATCTGCCATACAAGAACCGTTGACATGCCATCTGTTGCAAAAGAGGCTGATATCGTGATCGTTGCAGCAGGCCGTGCAGGTGTTGTTGGCGTTGATTATGTAAGAGAAGGCCAGACAATTATCGATGTTGGTATCAACGTTAATGCTGAGGGTAAACTTTGCGGCGATGTTGATTATGCAGCAGTTGAGCCGATCGTTGATGCCATCACACCAGTTCCAGGCGGAGTTGGAAGCGTTACAACTTCTGTTCTTGTAGGACATGTAGTTGAAGCAGCAATGAGAAAAGCTCAGTAATAAAGGATTGATCATTTATATATGTACAGATTCCGAAATAATTTTTGTTTACGGATGATGGTGCTTGCAGGTGTTCTGGCTTTCGGAACGCCTGCAGGTGTTTTGGCAGAAGAAGTGGATCATTCCATGGAGGGACAGATCTCGAAGCCGCAGTCATCCGGAGAAAGTGATGCAGATAGTTTTGTGGATGATTCCACAGATAATACTTACGGATATTATACGATCATGGGGTGTACCACAGCGACCAAGGAGGATATGGCAGCGCAGTATGAAGCGCAGAATGTGGAGTATCCCTCTGGTATCCTGACAGAGGGCGGCGCACCGGATATTGATACGTTTTGCACAATTGTGATAGAGGAAGCGGATGCGGAAGGTGTCCGTGGAGAAGTTGTTTATGAACAGGCAATGCTTGAGACTGGATGGCTTCAGTTTCAGGGAGATGCCAGTGCCGGGCAGTTTAATTTTTCCGGGCTTGGGACTACTGGCGGCGGTGTTGCCGGAAATTCCTTTCCGGATGTCAGGACAGGGATCCGGGCGCAGGTGCAGCATCTGAAGGCCTATGCGTCATCGGAGGAGCTGAACCAGGCTTGCGTGGATAATCGTTTCCAATATGTTGCCCGGGAGAGTGCACCTTATGTGGAGTGGCTTGGAATTCAGGAGAATCCGTATGGCGGCGGCTGGGCTGCCGGGAGAAGTTATGGATATAAGCTTCGGAGCCTTCTGGCAGATCTGAAAGGTGATGAGTATACCTGGCCGGAGAGTACGGAGACTGTGGAGAAATGATGAAATGGAGATATGTGTCTTATGTAAGATGCATGTCTCTTTTTTATTTGCAAAATTTATCAGGAAAATGATATTTACCATTGGAAAAATGGAGAGATATGGTAAAATAAAAAGAAAAGAGCACAGGGAGGAAAAATATGCGAAAGAGAAAAATATTCAGTGTGATGATGGCAGCTGCGGCATCCGTGACCATGCTTCTGTCGCCGGTTGTTGCGAAAGCGGATGGACCTGCCAGCAATATGGTCAGAACGTATAAGGATCTTCGAAATCAGAAATATGAGTATTCCGATATTGAAGCGCAGACAAATTTTGGATGGCCTTCATCGAAAACTACAGTAAATTTAAAGAATTTTCAGCTTTGGAAGTCCTGGCTGATCCCATCACAGGTTACGGTGAACCAGACCGGATACATGGGGTGGAGTACAGAAGATATTCCTTTAATTATACAGGGAAAATGGAATATTAAAGATATTGATCACCAGGGTTTTGGAAATGAGGGATATATAACTGTTGATAAAGGCGGGGTTCTTGCAGTAGAAAAGCTGAATAATGGATATTGTAATTTTAAAAGTGTACAGCTTAATAATGGCGGAACATTAAATGTGCAGGGATCGACGCGGGCAGATAATCTGACAGTAAAAAGCGGAGGGATTATTAATGCCAAGGAAATGCTTTCCATAGGTGACAGACAGGTAATAAATCTTGAAAAAGGTGCTGTTGTAAATTCTGACAATGCGTGGGGTTTACGGTTAGATGGGGGAACATTAAATTCGGATAATGCAGTGATTAACGGAACGTTATCTATTTCAAATGGAAATAATAAAAAATCACATATTAATGGAACATTAACAGTGGATGATCTGACTGTTTTCGATACAGCATATATTGACACAGCGTTGAAAGTAAGAAAAAGATTAGATTTAGATGGTACTCTTGTTATTGAAAATGGAGCGGTCGTAGAAATTGGTAATAACAGGTATATAACAAACGTAACAGGATATGATCAAACTGTAAAGATCCATATCAAAAACGGTGGAAAGCTGAATGTTAATTCACTTCAAATGATGAATAAAGCAGAGGTCATTATTGATAAAGGCGGGGAGATGAATGTTGCATATGATCTGCTTTTGAAGAATAAAACTTGCAAAATAACAGGAAGCGGAACACTGAACCTGAAATCACCAGTATATTATGATGATGGTGCTGCCTATAAAGATGTTATTGCTTCTACCATTACTGTTAATGATAACGGAAAACATGGATGGGATGACA
>CAVBVT010000187.1:0-3645 GCA_963598855.1 Eggerthellaceae bacterium | reverse complement strand
CTTCGCAAGAGTTTGTAAACGAGCTGGATTTAGCAATGAACTATCAGGAGCCTGCAAAACGGAAATATGACAATAGAGGTCAATATGACCTTCTGATTGTTTTATTTGAGTACGTTTTGCAGGCTCTTTTTTCTGTATATGTGCAAATGGGTTGTATTTCCGTTTTCGACTCCGGAAATGGAGAGAAAAATGGAAAATACAATTGGAAAGAGAATTAGAGAATGCAGAAAGAACAAAGGGATGACACAGGAAGCACTTGCCGAAGCAATGCTTACAGATAAGAGCACGATTTCCCTTTATGAGAATGACAAAATTGATATCAAGTGTAGTGTCCTTCTTGAACTTGCAAGGGTACTTGGATGTAAAGCCGGATATCTGCTTGAGGGAGAGACAAGGGGAAGTATGGACGATGAGTTTTTTAGTATTCTGTTTAATATTAAGGATCCTGAGGTGAAAGCAATAGCCTTGAAACAGTTGGAAGCATTGGCAACGATTGGTTAGAAGTGCTGATATATGAAATCAAAGTTGAGTGGGACTCAATTTTTGTTGAGTCTTTGGGGAACGCTTTTTACTTCGTAGTTATTTACAATAATTCCTGTAAACAAGAGTAAACGTACGAAAGCTCAAGGCATGAAGATATAAAAGGAGACCAGTGATGACAGAAAAGAATCTTATTAAAGTTTATACAGGTGCTACAAATGAAAAACGTATTGATATTATTATCAAAAACTATAGTGATTTTATCGGAATTGTGGATGGATATACAGATGGACTTCGATACATGATTGAAAGTGAGAAGGAAAGCAATTATTGGCAGGAAGTGGGTGACCTCGGTGTACGAATCCAGGCAGGTGGAATGCCGGGAGATCCCACTGCTAAGAAGGCCATTAACAATATCATTACCAGGGATGCTCTTATTAACTGTGATTTTTCAGATGGTGTGCTGGACGGAGTTGATAATGCAGAAATCTATATCAGGGATGCATATATTCTTAAATCCATGAGAAAAGATTATAACTTGTTCAACAGCCAGCTTGCAATCCTTGGAGCAGATAGGGAAATGTATATAAAGTATCTGCGAAGGGATTTGAGCATTTCGGATATTGCAGAGGAGATGGGAGTTACATATGAGTCTGCAAAAGTGCAGCTGCAGAGATTCAGAAGAAGAGTGAAGTCGCAGGTATTAAATTTCATGAAAGGACAGTTGGGAGGTATTGCATAATGGAAAAAATTACAGAAAGCACAACAGAAAAAAGATGTTACACAGTAAAGGAACTGCAGGAGATACTGGGAATCAGTAGACCAACGGTATATGAGCTTTTAAAGAAAAACGAATTTCGCTGGATTCAGATTGGAACAAAGTATCGTATATCTAAGAGAAGCTTTGATGAATGGCTAGATCAGAAGAGTGAAATTAAAGCATGAGAACGTAAATTTACGTTCTACAGGTTTTGTAACTTTTCATGTTATATTGACGGAAATAATCGAAGGAGGCGAAAAATATGGGAATCAGTATGGAATCACAGAAAGAAACTATCCTAGATAAAACAAAAAAGACCATGTCCGTGCCGGAGATGCGAAAGCTTCTGGGAATCAAGAAGACAGAGAGCTATTGGCTGGTGCATCGGAATTTTTTCCAGACACATATCGTGAATGGTCAGATGCGGGTAGATA
Organism: Eggerthellaceae bacterium; assembly: GCA_963598855.1. Classification (GTDB taxonomy): domain Bacteria; phylum Bacillota; class Clostridia; order Lachnospirales; family Lachnospiraceae; genus Blautia_A. The sequence continues at coordinate 1,971 of CAVBVT010000187.1, read as the reverse complement.
TAGCAAGTTTTGAAAAATGGTATGCCAACCAGGTCAAGCATAAGAAGGTAAACGGTGAGGAACCGGGAGCCGAGCTGATGAAAAGATCTTATTCTTTTCGCGATGCGGCCAATCTGCTTGGTATCCATTCGTCAAATCTCTATGAAATCTGGCGTGACCAGGAGCTGGAGACGGTAACTGTGGATTTTACAAAGAGAATCCCGATAGAAGTATTTGAAGAGTGGTATGAGAATCAGATTATGTACCAGAAAGTTGGCAAGATGCCTACCATAGGGGATCTGGAGAAAGATTATATCCGTTTGCAGGATGCAGCCGTTCTTCTTGGGATCACAAAAGAAAAGATGTCTGTCATTATCAGGGCCAGCCGATTTAAAGAATATTTTGAAATCCGCGTGTTTGAGGATAAGAAGTGGATCTCAAAAAAGAGCTTCCAATACTTTTTGAATGCACAGAGTGTGTATCAGGTCACAAGGGCGCCAGAGAAAGAAGATCCTGTTAAACAAGGAAATATGGAAACAAAAGAATATATTTCCAGACAGGAGGCAGCTGCCCTGGCAGGAGTTACCAGTGGAACGATCACAAAATGGATACAGATGGAGCACTTTTCAAGTGTTGGAGCGGGAAGGGCGCTGAGAATACATCGGAATGAATTTCTGGATTGGCTGAAGGAATACAGGAAGGGAGTTTAAGCGTATGGCTTATATCAGAAAACGTAAGAATTCATACAGTGTAGTATATCGTGTGAAAGATGCAGAAGGCATGGAACATCAAAAATCGGAAGGCTATGCAACACAGAAGGAAGCAGAAAAGCGTAAAAAGGAAATAGAATATAAGCAGTCTCTGGGAACCTTCGTTGTTCCGAAATGTACCAGAGTGAAAGACCTGGTACGTGAGTATGTCAGGATCTACGGTCATAATGAATGGGGCGTATCTACTTATGATGGCAATGTAGGACTGATCAATAACTATATTCTTCCAACCATCGGGGAGACACCACTGTCGGAAATTAATAACCATTTCATGGAAAAATATTATGCAAGCCTTTTGAAAATGCCGGCAGTAAAGAGTACCAGAAATCAAAACGAGGATAAAACAATTACCCCAGCAACCGTTCATCAGATTCATAAGGTATTAAGGAGCTGTTTCAGACAGGCGGTAAAATGGGAAATGATGGACAAGAACCCGGCAACGGATGCAACGCTGCCAAAGTATAAAGCCAAAGAGCGGGAAATCTGGACAGCAGAAATGCTGATGCAGGCAATCGATGCCTGTGAAAATAAGTGGCTTAAGGTAGCATTTCACCTGGCATTTGCAGCTACCGTTCGTATCGGTGAGTTGCTGGGATTGACATGGGATTGTGTGGATATATCGGAGGCAGCAATTGAAGAGAATCGAGCATATATTTTTATCAACAAGCAGGTGGAACGTGTATCCAGAAATGCTGTCGATGAACTGGACTCCAAAGAGGTGATTCTGGTTTTTCCTTCTCAGAGGAAAAATAATAGAACGGTAAGAGTGCTGAAAACACCGAAAACGGATACCAGTGAGCGAAAAGTATATATTCCAAAATTTGTTGCACAGCTTCTGGCTGATATTAAGAAGGAACAGGAAGAACTAAAGGATATCCTGGGAAGTGAGTATCAGGATTACAACCTGGTTATGGCTACGACCTTTGGTCTTCCAATCGGAGACAGCTATCTGCGTGACCAGATGCAGAAAGTCATAGATGAGCAGGGACTGCCGGATGTGGTTTTTCATAGTCTTAGACATACAAGTGTCACATATAAACTCAAACTTAGTGGTGGTGATATTAAGGCTGTACAGGGAGATTCCGGACATGCGCAGGCTGATATGGTAACAGAAGTGTATGGCCATATTATTGATGAGGACAGGCGAAAGAATGCACAGCGGATGGAGGACGCATTTTATAATCGTGAAAATCTTAATCCCCAGATGAAAGGGGAAGATGTG
>CAVBVT010000186.1:0-3764 GCA_963598855.1 Eggerthellaceae bacterium | reverse complement strand
AATGCAGTAGTGGGAGAAGCAAGAATCCCCCTGCTTTAGCTGTGGGGAGTGTCAACGCAAATAAGTATGGCGGCAAAATGGACAGAAGATGTTTGTTTCGCAGAAAGGATAAAAATACATCATGGAAGAAACCAAAAACGAAAATAATGAAGTGCAGCAGGAGACGGCACAGCAGGAGAAGCCTGTGCAGGAGGAAAATCCTACAAGAAGAAGTCTTCTGTGGATCTTTGCAGGCGGTTATCTTGTGTATACAGGATATCGACTGTGCGAAGGGATCATCAAAGGAACGGATGATGCAAGCAAAGGATTTCTGGCAGCAGGCGGTATTTTTATTGTGATCGGAGCTGTGCTCCTTATCAAAGCTGTCCGCAATCTAGCGAAAGCAGGTGCAGAGAAAGCATCCGAGCAGGAAGCAGCAGCGAAAAAAATGATCGAGGAAAATGCCAAAAAGAAAATGTCTATCTCAGAGAGAGCGCATCTGGCTGAGAATCTGGATGATGCTGAGGAGAATGAGACAGAAGAGGTAAGTGAGAAAGGTGCTGACAGTTCTGCGGAGTGATATGAGGAATGGGAAAGGTAAAACGATTTCGTTCGTGAGTATGTAGCGGAATAGAATGTGTGCAGGATCTGCATACATAAGATATAGCAGCAATATAGAAAGCCGGAACATCTGGCAGAGAATTATTGAAATATTCTCTGCGAAGATATTTCGGCTTTTGTTTATTTGCGTTTCTTTGATTTTCGCCGCTTCTTTCGAGATTTTTTTCCGCCAGGGGTGTGAAGAGTGGACCAGCAGAATGCCTGTACCAGCAAAATTCCGATCAGAGCACCGCAGCTGTCAATGCCCACATCTCGTACAGAGGGGCCGCGAGCATCTACAAAGGACTGGTGGTATTCATCCAGACCTGCAAATCCCACGCATACGATCCCTGCAAGAAGCATCAGCCAGATTCCGCGGACTCCGTAAACATAAAGCGGGAATGAAATGGAGATGGCCAAAAGGCAATATTCTGTCATATGGGCGGCCTTGCGTACATAAAACTCGATGCCGGAAGCTTCCTGGGAAAGCTGATCAGGACTTTTGCCAGTGGCAAGTATTTCGTTTTTCGTTTCTACGATCTGGTAGCTGACCTTGTAGCTTAACTCACCGGAAACCTCACCGGTCTGTGCGGAAAAGGAATAGATCACGCACATCATCAGGATCGCAGGTGCAAAAGAAAATGGTTTTAATAATGTAATCAGTACTTTCATGGCTCTTAATATAGCACTCATGCCGGGAAATGTCCAGAACAAGTTGTGGGTTACAGACAGAGCAAAAGAACTGGATGACTAAAAAATAGATTTGTGTTAGAATAGTAAACAAACGAAAAACTCAGGAGGAATGGATCAATGAGTCTTGCAGATAATATATTTATTGACATGTGTAAAGATGTAATAGAGAATGGTACCAGCACAGAAGGAGAGAAGGTGCGTCCTGTATGGGAGGATGGAACTCCGGCGTATACGATCAAGAGATTTGGTGTTGTGAACCGTTATGACCTGCGTAAAGAATTTCCGGCGTTGACTTTAAGAAGAACAGCGTTAAAGAGTGCCATGGATGAGATCTTATGGATCTGGCAGCAGAAGTCCAACAATATTCATGATCTTCACAGCCATATCTGGGACAGCTGGGCTGATGAGAACGGTTCTATCGGAAAGGCCTACGGTTATCAGCTGGGCGTGAAGCATCAGTATAAAGAAGGGATGATGGATCAGGTTGACCGTGTACTTTTTGATCTTAAGAACAATCCGTACAGCAGAAGGATCATGACTAATATTTATGTACATCAGGATCTTCATGAGATGAATCTTTATCCATGTGCATATTCCATGACTTTCAATGTTACCAAAGAACCGGATAAGGATAAGCTGGTTCTGAACGCAGTGCTGAACCAGAGATCACAGGATATCCTGGCTGCCAATAACTGGAATGTTTGCCAGTATTCCCTTCTTCTTATGATGATCGCGCAGGCCTGTGATATGGTGGCAGGAGAGCTTGTCCACGTGATCGCAGACTGCCATATTTATGACAGACATATCCCGGTAATCAAGGAACTGATCTCAAGGAAACCGTATCCTGCACCAACAGTTAAACTGAATCCGGATGTAAAAGATTTTTACAAGTTTACAACCGATGATCTGATCGTGGAGAATTATGAGACATGGCCGCAGATCAAGAATATCCCGATCGCGGTATAAATAAACAGTATTGGACACAAGAAAGGAAGCAGATATGAATATTATTGTTGCAGCAGATAAGAACTGGGGAATCGGAAGAAATAATCAGCTTCTGGTCAGTATTCCTGCAGATATGAAGATGTTCCGCGAGGAGACTACAGGCAAGGTGGTTGTTATGGGAAGAAAGACTCTGGAATCTTTCCCAAACGGACTTCCTCTGAAGAACAGAGCTAATATTGTTATCACAGGAAATAAAGATTATCAGGTAAAAGGCGCAGTAGTTGTACACAGTATTGAGGAAGCTCTGAAAGAAGTGGAGGAATATCCGTCTGAGAATGTATACTGCATCGGCGGAGACAGTATTTACAAGCAGATGCTCCCGTACTGTGATGTGGCGCATGTAACGAAGATTGATTTCGCATACGAGGCAGATGCACATTTCCCAAACCTGGACGAAGACCCTGACTGGGAGATCACAGCAGAGAGTGATGAGCAGACATATTTTGATCTGGAGTACGCTTTTGTGAAATACGAAAGAAAATAAATTTTTAATGCTGCCAATTCAAAATAAAAACTATCCTGGTAAGTACAAGGCCTTTTAGCTTTGTTACTTATTCAGGATAGTTTTATTTTAGGATGCAAAAATCTTAATAATATGAGTAACAGAAAGTATCTTACACATGATTATATAAGGTATTGCAATATACGTCATGAACCGATTATATAATACTTCCATAAAATCCGAATTTCTTATGGTTGCTGGTGCTACATTTTGGGAGGCCTTTTGTGTTCCAATGCATGCCCATGGTGTTTTGCCAGATTCGAGAGCCTGCGAGGAAAAAGCCGCCTTGAGCGTCTACGATGTACCATTTACCGCCGATGCGTACTTCATTCCACTGGTGACTTGGATTGGAAGCCTTGGCATTTGCATGGACGTAATAACATTTTACACCAACGCCATCACAGAGAGCTTTCATGGCTCTGGCGAATCCAGAACACTGAGCTTCGTTATAGACCAGAGCTCCCCAGGCTGTATTGGCGTTATTATACTGCCAGCCTCTTCTTGCATAGCGGCAGTTACTTCTCAGATAGAGAAAAGCTGCCAGGGCTTTGTCATAATCGCTCATTCCTTTTCGAATGTAATTTGTTTTGAAACTTTGAACAACCCTTCGAACCTGTGTGAGCTGAGTTGTATTCAGGTATGGTCCATAGATGCTGTTTGCTTTGTAATCTCCGCTTACAGTCGGTCGGCTTAAGGAAACGGTAACTGTGGAACTAAAAGGACTATAAATTTTTTTTCTGGATACAACAGCATATGAACGTATTTTGTATTTATATGTTTTTCCTGCTTTTACATTTTTGTCAGTGTAAGTAAGGGTAGAACTTTTGGCGATCGTTTTCAGATATTTCCATTTTTTTCCTTCGTATCTGTAGATCTGGTAGCCTTTTGCCTGGGCTGTTCGAGTCCAACGGAGCTTGACAGTTTTGCCGTCGAGAGAGCAGCTTTTGGTGAGTGTTGGGGCAGATAATTTTGTTACAGCGGATAC
>CAVBVT010000185.1:1759-3768 GCA_963598855.1 Eggerthellaceae bacterium | reverse complement strand
GAGTGATGGGACAGCAGAAAGAAATTATTAAGCCGAAGATACCGAAAGTATCTTTTGCTGTAGAAGAAGCGATTAATATTCTCAGAGGTAACATACAGCTCAGCGGTAATAACATTAAGACAGTTGCGGTTACCAGTTCTCTTGCCCATGAGGGGAAATCTTCTATAGCGTTTCGTTTGGCAAAGAGTATGGCCAGTCTGGAGAAAAGAGTACTATTTCTGGACGCAGATATTCGTAACTCCAATATTTTAATAAGATATGATATTCAAGGCGAAAAAATAGGACTTAGCGAATATCTTTGCGGTAATGCTTCGAAAGAGAAGATTATCTTCCATACAGATGATCCCTGGCTGGACATTTTATTTACAGGAGCTGTGGCTCCGAATCCAAGTGCACTTGTTTCGGGTCCGCTGTTTAAAGAGCTGATTGCATTTGTCAGAAGTGTGTATGATTATATTATTGTGGATACGCCTCCGTTGAATCTTGTAATTGACGGACTGCTGATTGCGAAGCACTGTGATGGCACTGTCCTTGTTGTGGAGAGCGGCTTTACAGAACGGGCACAGGTAGATAAGGCAGCACGGCAAATGGAATATGCAGGAATTCGGATTCTGGGGGCTGTGTTAAATAAGGCTCAGGTTTCCAGAGGACGCTATGGATATGGTTACGGATATGGCTACGGATATGGTTATGGCAAGAAACGTGAATCAGAAAGCAGTGCAAAACGTGGAAAGAAGTAATCATCACAATAGAAGAAATCGGAAATTACGCAGAAATCAGATCGTGGTAAGTATTTTGTTCAGTGTCTGTGTATTGACTGTGGCTGGAACCTTTGTTTGCAAAGAAATGCAGAATCAGAAAGCTATGCAGATATCGGCAGGGAATTCCCACAATGTGGGCAGCGGATTTCGTAATATTACATACAATGGAGAGAGATACGAATACAATAACCGGGTGACAACGGTTTTGTATGCTGGTGTTGATTCCAATGGAAAGATGGAAGCCACATCACTATATGGCGATAAGGCAAGAGCCGACAGTATTAACCTGGTGGTCATGGATGAGAAAAAAAAGAAGATGAGCATTGTTTCCATAAACAGAGATACTATGACAGAAATTCGAAGGTACAGTATGAGTGGAAATGACCAGGGGTTATATACGACACATCTTGGTTATGCCTATACGTATGGAGATGGCGGTGATGTAAGCTGTGAGAACTTATGCGAGGCGGTTTCACTGTTGTTTGGTGAGATTCCGATTAATCGTTATATCGTAACAAATCAGGACTCTATGCCGTATATTAATAATCTTGTTGGTGGTGTGACAGTTACGGTTCCTAATAATGATCTTTCAGACCAGTATCCGGAGCTATATGAGGGAAATCAGGTTACGCTGGATGATAGTAATATTCATGATTTTCTTCAGCATCGAGATACTGAAACGGGATTCAGTAATGAAGGGCGTATGGAGCGGCAGAAAGTCTATATGTCTGCCTATATTGACAAGATCAAGTCTCTGGATGAGAATGAACTGGAGAGTACCTGGAATTCTCTGGATTCCATGCAGGATTATCTTCAGACAAATATCACCAGAAATCAGTATCTGAAATTTATTAAACTGATCAGAAAAGTTGATTTTTCAGAAAATGATATGATTCAGCTTTCCGGAACTGATCAGGAGGGAGAAATCCATGATGAGTTTTATCCCGATGAAACAGAATTAAAAAAGTTGGTCATTCAGCTTTTTTATGAAAAAGTATAACTAACCCGGTATAAAAGAAGAGGAGGAATTATTATGAAACGGAAAATGTTATTAGCCCTAATTGCAGCAATGGCTGTCAGTATGTCTGCACCGGTATTTGCAGCTCCAAGTATCGGTCAGTATTTAGAGAAGACAACAAAGAATACAACAGGTCTTAGCAGTGGTCAGACGCTGGTTGTTGAAAATCTGGATACCAGCATTATTAAGAATGAAACAGCGAAAACGGCTGTTGCTACATTTGCTGAATC
>CAVBVT010000185.1:443-1689 GCA_963598855.1 Eggerthellaceae bacterium | reverse complement strand
GCTGAATCTCAGGAAAAAAACAAACTGGGAACACTTCTTGTTGCTCTTGGGGAAAACACAACGAAGCCGGTGACAACAGATAATGGAGCTTCGGTTTCTCCTATCTATTATGAGTCTGTAACACCTGCATTCAACCTTACAATCTCTGATGCTGAGAAACTTGAATATGAGACAACAGGTTCTGTTACAACAACTCTTACAGTTGAATCTCTTAAAGGCAAAGACAAAGCAGATATCCTGATCATGGTTATCGATACAGATGGAAAAGTTCATTACATTATTCCGGATGCCCTGGATCCGGAAACAGGAGAGCTTACAGCTACATTTACAGCTTTTGGTACGGTTGTAATTCTTGAGAAAGCCCCGATTGTATCAAAGGCGTTAGATGAATCTAATTACGAAAATGAGAATGTGAAAGCTGCTGTTGAGCAGTATAAGAATGCTGAAGAAGGCACAGCTGTAGCTGACTTTTTCTCAGCTGCCGGTGTTGAGGGGACAACGGTTAAGGATCAGAATGGTGAGGATGTAGACATTTCTCAGTATAAAACATGTGGAAGTTTAGTGGGAGTTGCAATGAAGCTTGGTGATGAGTATATCACAAATGCGGAGTGCCAGTTTGAGGGAACTGTTCAGATGGATCTTGATCAGATTGATTATCAGGCTCTTCTGAAGAGTGCGGGTATTGACGAGAATACATCTGACGAGGAGCTTCTGAATGCGGAAGAATTCGAGGCTCCGGATTATGTATTTGCACAGCTGAATGCTACAAGTGGCGAGGCATCGGTATCTACAGGTCTTAAATTCAGCTTTGAGAAAGCGGAAGGATCTGATAAGCCTGCTCTTATAATTAAGGGTACATTTAATGGACTTGGACCTGCTGCACTTGCTTCCAAAACAGAATAACAGAAACTAAAGGATGGGATATTAGATGTCAAATCACAGACACAGAAGAAGTTTTTTTTCAACCTTTGGTTACTATGTCATAGTAATTGCTATTGTGATCTGCCTTGTGTTTATTGTGAAGCATAATCGCGCACAGCAGGCAGAACGTGATGTATATAAAGAAGAACTTTCTAAAAATGAGACAGAAGAGGATATTGGAGATATCAGCATAACGATGCCAACCAATGCGCCAGATGGTGCGGCCGGAGAAGATTCCACGTCTTCCAGTGATAAGTCTTCAAATTCGGAGAGTGAGAAATAAGATATGTAAATAAAAACAGCTTTGCGGTACCTTATATTATAT
>CAVBVT010000185.1:0-433 GCA_963598855.1 Eggerthellaceae bacterium | reverse complement strand
TATATTGGGGATTGCAGGGGCACTTTGGCCAGAAATACTCATTTCGAAGGCTGCCTTTTGGAATTGAAAGGTCAGTCTTCGAATTTTTTTTATTCCTGTAATATTCTTTTGTTGTAATCTGAGAATGGATGTGGCATAATAAGTGAGAAAATGTTAAAACAAGGAAAAATCCAGATTAAGAAAATGTAAAACGATAATTTCTGGAAACACAGCTCCTGGCAGATAATGGCAGGGGGCAAGTATGACGAAGGAGAAAATTATGGCGATTTTTTCAATGATCTTATCTTTGTTATGTGGAGTATCATTATTTCTTTTTGGAATGTCTCTGATGGGCGATGGTCTGAAGTTGGCAGCCGGCAATAAGCTGGAAGCTTTTCTGTATAAGATGACCAATACTCCTCTTAAGGGTGTCGCACTTGGTACTGGTGTTACC
>CAVBVT010000184.1:0-3798 GCA_963598855.1 Eggerthellaceae bacterium | reverse complement strand
GCTCGTTTTTCTTCATCCACAGGATCTTTGGTGCTGTGAAGCCTGCAAAAGCGATGTTTGCTGTATACTGAGATAATTTATCTTTGCCGATCTCGTTGTTGAGATATTCTGTTTCTTTCTGGGAACGTCCATCATTCCAGAGAATTGCCGGACGGATGACATTGTCATTTTCATCCAGTGTTACCAGACCATGCATCTGTCCACCAAAGCCGATTCCGGCTACCTGAGAGCGATCAATTCCTTCTGTCAGCTCTTTCATACCTTCAACACTCTGGGTGAACCAGTCTTCCGGATTCTGTTCTGACCAGCCCGGATGTGGGAAGAACAGCGGATATTCTTTTGATACAATGTTACAGATTTTTCCTGATTCTTCCATCAGCAGAAGCTTTACTGCGGAAGTACCAAGGTCAACGCCAATATAATACATTTTTCCTCCTAACTGTGCATTTTCATTTCACAGTACATACACCTGTGTCCTGCCATAGTTACTGCTTGCAGCAAACTACCATACCCCATACTGCACATCTCTTAATTTTGTAAGTTCATTGTACCAAGCCGCTAGCGCGGCGGCTAGCCCTAAGTACAATAAAACCGCCACTTTTGTATAAAAAAGTAGCAGTTTTTAAATATATGTAGTATTGTTGAATTACCCCTAACGCAACCATACACATATATCAAAAACTGCTATGATTACTTTACCATGGTTCTTTAAACTCAACAACTACATTTTCAAAAAACTTTGTCGTCCGCCCCCCCTGTGAATGGAGGTTTCCTTTTCTTTCACATTCATTCACAGGAGGTTTCATTATGGACGATTATTTAAAACTTTTCCGGGAGATGATCTCCCTTCGTGGTCTTACTGACCACACAATCAAATCTTATTCAACCTATATCAAAACTTATCTTTTTTACCTTTCTGAGATCCTTCACAAGGCACCCGAAGATGTTTCCTGGGCCGATCTGCGGGAGTTTGTCCGGTGGCTTCAAAAAGAGAAAAATCTTTCTGACCGCTCCATCAATCACTCTATTTCCCAGCTTCGTTTTTTTACTTTGTATGTTCTTCATAAATCCTGGGATCCTACTCAGCTTCCAATGAGAAAGTTTGATTCTTACCTTCCGTATGTTCCTACCCAGGAAGAAACATGGCACTTTATTTCCACCATGCCTGATTTAAAACAGCGTGCTATGGTGGCTCTCATGTATTCTTCTGGTTTACGCATTGGTGAACTCTGCCATCTTCAATACAAAGATATCGAACGCAGAAATCTCCGTATCCATATCTGTCATTCCAAAGCAAGAGAAGACCGATATGCCATCCTCTCACAGACTGCACTGGATATCCTTACGCAGTACTGGTTTCAATACAACCGCCCTACCGGCTGGCTCTTCCCAAAGCAGACAGATCCCCAGCGGCCTATTGATTCCTTTTTCCTTTCCAGGCATATCCATGAGCATGAACGCCGTCTTGGCTGGGAAGAGCGGCTTACCTGCCACTCTTTCCGCCATGCTTTTGGCACCCACCTTTATGAAAACGGAACCGATCTGCTCACCATCAAAGCTCTGCTTGGACATAAATCTTTGAATTCCACCACGATTTACGTTCATCTTGCTTCCAATGGCACACGCAATGCTGTCAGTCCCTTTGACAAGATGGGAGGAATGTTCCATGTCTGACTTGAAAATCCAACAGATCTGGCGGGCTTCTTATCGCGCTTTCGCTGAAAAATCCAGTCATCTGTCTGATGTCCAGAGAAAAGCTTCCCGAGCCATCCTCAACTGTAAAACCGGAAATCTTGGAGCAAACATTTCCCAGTGTCCAGACTGCGGTCATCTGGAATTCCACAACAACTCCTGCAGGAACCGTAACTGTCCGAACTGTCAGGCCATCAACAAGGAAATCTGGGTGGATAAACGCCGGGCAGAAGTGATTGACACTCCTTACTTTCATGTGGTATTTACACTTCCACATGAACTGAATTCCCTGATTTACTGCAATCAGCAGCTTCTCTATGCTCTTTTGCACAGATGCTGCGCCCAGACACTTTTAGAACTCTCTGAAGATAAAAAGTGGCTCGGCGCAACACCTGGGATTGTTCAGGTTCTTCACACCTGGAATCAGGAGCTGGATTACCATGTACATATGCACTGCATCATATCCGGAGGCGGATTAACCCCGGATCATAAACTCCGGAAAGCAAAAAATAAGTTTTTTATTCCGGTCGAAGTTCTTCGGGATAAATTCAAAGGGAAATATCTGCATGAACTGGACTCTCTTTATAAAAAGAACAAGCTCCATTTTTCTGCTGCCTGTGCAGAACTTCGAAATTCTTACAGCTGGTCTGAATTCCGGGATAAGCTTTATAAAAAGGCATGGTGTCCATATATCAAAGAGACTTTTAACGGATTTGGAAATGCCATTGAATATCTCGGAAGATACACTCATAAGATCGCCATCTCTAACAGCCGGGTTTTGTCGGTTACGAAAAACCAGGTTTCCTTTTCTGCAAGAAGTAAGATGCCTGGAGAGCCACGTAGAACCATCACACTGTCCCATGAGGAATTCATCCGCCGTTACCTGATGCATGTCCTTCCGTCTGGTTTTCGAAAAATCCGTTACTATGGATTTCTGAATAACCGCGGAAAAAGTAAAAGCCTGAAACTGATTTTCACACTGCAGGGGCGCCAGCGATTCAAAGCCAGATATACCGGTCTGTCGATAGCCGGGCTGATCAAAGCTGTGTGGAAAACCGATATTTGTATTTGTCCAGAATGTGGATGCTGTAACATGCAGAACATAGGAAGGACCTATGGTTCTTCTTCGTAAAAATCTGTCTTTCCTGAATAAATCGCAAAAAAGGCCTTCGCGAGAAGGTCTGCGAAGCATGCCCATTTTTCTCATCATGGCAGATTTTATAAAAAGATTTACTTCCCAGTAAAAGATTACATGCTTTTTGGCCAGAGAAAAAGAATAGTTCTCCCATAGCTGTACTGGCTAACGGTCCGCGGCCTGGTACAATCGGAAAGAATCACATTCAGAGCAGCCCAGACACTTCTGAACTGCTCTTTTTCATTGATCTGAATGTGATACTTTCCTTAGGCATTATAGCATATTTGCTTATTTATAAGAAGAGATTTCTTTTTCGTTTCATAGTTATTGTTTTGCTCCAAACGCAATTGTAAACTTTTTTATTTTTTAAGTTGACATTTCAAACTCTTTCTTTTAAAATTGTAAACCATAAAGATTTTGGAGGTTTACAAATGTCAAAGACGAAAACTTTAATCTACTGCAGTCTTTTTACTGCGCTGATCGCGGCGGGAGCTTTTATCAAGATTCCTGTACCGGTGGTTCCTTTTACTTTGCAGTATCTGTTTACGATGCTTGCCGGGCTGCTGCTTGGTTCGAAGCGGGGAACAATCTCTGTCGTTGCCTACATGCTTCTGGGGCTTGCAGGGCTTCCGATCTTCTCTGAGGGCGGCGGTCTCTGGTATGTCTTTAAACCGAGTTTTGGCTATATCATTGGATTCTGCCTCGGAACTTACGTGACAGGACGTATCGCAGAGCATCTGAAGAAAAAGACGATCTTCCGCTACCTGCTTGCAAACCTGGCCGGACTTATGATCGTCTATGCCTGCGGCATGATCTACTACTACGTAATCTGCAATTATGTGATCAACACACCAATCGGAATCTGGCCGCTCATCCTCTACTGTTTCCTTCTTGCAGTACCTGGTGACATCGCTTTAAGCATCCTTGGTGCCATCATTGCCAGACGTGTCCGTCCGGTCGTGATCCAGTAC
>CAVBVT010000183.1:1196-3808 GCA_963598855.1 Eggerthellaceae bacterium | reverse complement strand
CTTCATGCCGCAAAGAATTATCCACACAAGAAGATCTGGTGTGTATTCCAGCCGCATACTTACACACGTACCAAAGCCCTTCTGCCGGAGTTCGCCAAAGCTCTTACTCTTGCAGATCATGTCGTACTGGCAGATATTTATGCAGCCCGCGAGACAGACAACCTTGGTATTTCCTCAAAGAATCTCCAGGAACAGATCGTTGAACTTGGTACACCGTGTGAATATTTCCCTACTTTCGATGAGATCGAAAACTTTTTACTTGAAAATTGTACACAGGGCGACCTGTTGATAACTATGGGGGCCGGAGACGTTGTAAATATTGGCGAACAGCTCCTTGGCAAGTAAGTTATCCACATTATCCACATGTTTATACACATTTTTATCCGTGTATGACATGTGGATTTTTTTTACACTTTTACTTTACATAATATGGCGTCGAACTTTCTTATTTTTCGCGATAATATAAGAAATTTCGCCATTTTTCGAGGTTGCAGATAATTTTATATTTTTATCGCTTTCCACATTATCCACATTTTCCACATTTCATTGTGGAAATCCTGCACAGGAAAATAGCCTATTCTCATTTGAAAAATCTTGTGCTATAATCCAATTGTTCCAAAAGAACCTCAGAATTTCTGCATCATTACGCATGCAGAATCTTTGTTTTAGAAAGTGAGCGATATTTCATGGCAATGATCACGTTACACAATTCCTCCCGACCGGAGGTCACGATCTTATCGAACACATTTATCGACAATTATATGCCGGAGGCTAACGGAGAATTCGTAAAAGTCTATATCTATCTTTTGCGCGCACTCTCCAATGCTCCGGTTTCTTTCAGTCTGGAACAGATGGCTGACAAACTGCTCTGCACGGAGCGGGATATCCTGCGCGCGCTGAAATACTGGAGCAAGCAGCAGCTTCTGGCCCTGGATTTTACAGATAACAATAAACTCTGCGGAATCTCACTTCTTTCCCCGTCTGCCCGTCAGGGTGCCGCACAGGAGGAAGTTTCCGTCACTTCCGAACCTTCTTCCGATCACCCGGAAGAGCCGGAAGAACCCGGTGTTTTCCGCACAGAGGCACTGACGCCTGCACGTGTCAGTGAACTCAAGCAGAACGAAGATATCGTCCAGCTGATCTATGTTGCCGAGCAGTATCTCGGCAAGACGCTCTCTCCTACAGAGATGCAGAAGATCCTGTTTTTCTATGACGGTCTCGATATGTCTGCCGACCTGATCGAGTATCTGATCGAATACTGTGTCGGACATAACCACAAGAGCATCCGCTATATCGAGAAGGTTGCCCTTGCATGGACACAGGAGGGCATCACTTCCGTAGAAGAGGCAAAGCAGTCCGGTTCCCGTTACAATAAGGATTATTTTTCCATCCTCAAAGCCATGGGAATCACCAACCGTAACCCGGTAGAGACCGAGATCACACTGATGGACACCTGGCTTAAGACTTATGGGTTCCCGATGGAGATCATTCAGGAAGCATGCAGCCGTACCGTTCTTCAGACAGGACAGGCAAGTTTCCAGTATGCCGACAAGATCCTCGAAGGATGGAAAAAGAAAGAAGTACATACGATCGATGATATCCGCACCCTGGACAGCGAGCACAAGAAACGCCGCCAGGACAGGAAGACCACCGCTTCAAAGCCGGCCCCTGCCGCCAATAACCGTTTTAACAATTTCCAGCAGCGTGAATATAACTTTGACGAATACGAGAAGCATCTGCTGAACCAGTAGTCAGCTGTACCGGACAGCATCAGACCAGTAAAGGAGAATATCGTGGCTTTACAGAATTTTCAGTATGATACCATCATGAGAGAATACAGCCGCCGCCAGTCACAGGTGCAGCACGACCTGGAAGAACGGCGAAGAGAGGTTTTTATCCGCATTCCACGCCTGGTGGAGATTGACCAGGAAGTAGCTGCCTTAAGTGCCGCGAAGGCACGTTCGCTTCTTCAGGGCGAATCCGCTTCTGTCGATGACCTGAAGCAGGAAGTGGCTGCCCTTGCTGCCGAGCGTATCTCTCTTCTTCGCAGCAACGGTTTCAGTGATGACTATCTGGAACCTCATTATTTCTGTCCTGACTGTCAGGATACGGGATATGTAGACGGTCACAAATGTACCTGTTTTAAGAAAGCTGAGATCGAATTGCTCTATACGCAGTCCAATCTGACAGAGATTCTCAAAAAAGAAAACTTTGAGCACTTTTCTTTTGACTGGTATTCTGATACAATAAAAAACGAAGCAACAGGATTAACGGCCCGCGAAACAGCAAAACGGGCTTATGATACTGCCCGGAACTTTGTTCAGGACTTCGACAGACGTACACAGAACCTGTTTCTGTACGGCAGCACCGGAGTGGGTAAGACTTTTCTTTCTCACTGTATTGCCAACGAGCTTCTGAACAGTGCTCATTGTGTTTTGTATTTTTCTGCATTTGATCTGTTTGACCGTCTGGCGCAGACAGCTTTTTCCAGAAAATCCGAGACTGACCCGGGCGAAGAATTTATTTTTGACTGTGATCTTCTGATCATAGATGACCTTGGAACAGAACTTACCAACAGTTTTGTTTCTTCACAGTTATTCTTGTGCATTAAC
>CAVBVT010000183.1:0-1170 GCA_963598855.1 Eggerthellaceae bacterium | reverse complement strand
GACATCCGAATTCAGAAAATATTTTTAGGAGGAAAATAAACGATGGCACAGTTAAACAACAAGGAACTGACAACACTTCCTGTAGGAAGGCTGGGACTTATTCCCCTTGATAGCTGCCGTCCCCTTGGCGAAAAAGTAAATGAATGGCTTGTAAAATGGAGAAAAGAACGCGAGAACGACGAACTGGGAACCTGCGCGTTTGAAGGATATCAGCGTGATTCTTATATCATCGATGTCAAAACTCCACGTTTCGGTTCCGGTGAAGGTAAAGGTGAGATCAGCGAATCCGTTCGCGGTGATGACATTTATCTGATGGTCGATGTCTGCAACCACAGCATCAATTACACAATCAGCGGATACACCAACATGATGTCCCCGGATGATCATTTCCAGGATCTGAAGCGTGCGATCGCAGCAGTCGGCGGCAAAGCCCGCAGAGTCAACGTTATCATGCCATACCTTTATGAGAGCCGTCAGAGCAAACGTGTCGGACGTGAATCTCTTGACTGTGCTTCCGCATTACAGGAGCTGACCAAAATGGGCGTGGAAAACATCATCACTTTTGATGCTCATGATGCCCGTGTACAGAATGCTACTCCACTGCATGGTTTCGAGACCATCCAGCCATCCTATCAGTTTATCAAGGCTCTCCTTAAAAATGAAAAAGGCCTTCACATTGACAATGACCATTTCATGATCATCAGCCCGGACGAAGGAAGCATGCGCAGAGCGATCTACCTTGCCAACGTCCTCGGTGTGGATATGGGTATGTACTACAGACGTCTGGACTACACCAAAGTAGTCAAAGGCCGTCATCCGATCGCTGCATATGAGTTCCTCGGACCTAAGCTGGAAGGCAAGGATGTCATCCTGATCGATGATATGATCTCTTCCGGAAGCAGTATTCTTGAAATCGCTTCTCTCCTCAAGAAACGTGGAGCAGGAAAGATCTTCATCTGCACAACTTTCGGTCTGTTCACAGAAGGCATGGAAAAATTCGATGCAGCATACGCAAAAGGAACCTTCGATAAACTTCTTACTACCAACCTTGTTTATCAGGATCCTGAACTTCTCGCAAGAGATTACTATATCAGCTGCGATCTGAGCAAATACATCGCTCTGATCATTGATACCCTGAATCACGACTGCTCCATTTCACCCCTGCTCAAT
>CAVBVT010000182.1:0-3903 GCA_963598855.1 Eggerthellaceae bacterium | reverse complement strand
AATAAACGGGCAGTAGTTCTTGGAGTGAATGAAAAAACGATCCGTGAACATTTTCAGGTGCGTGCGGCACTGGAAAGTGAAGCCTGTGTTTTATGTTGCGAAAATAAGATCGATCTTCAGAGGATTGATCAGATCCTCAAGGTTTCTAGGGAAGAGATAGAAAAAGGTGATTTTGAAAGTTATTCAAGTCTCAATCAGACTTTGCACATGGA
Organism: Eggerthellaceae bacterium; assembly: GCA_963598855.1. GTDB lineage: Bacteria > Bacillota > Clostridia > Lachnospirales > Lachnospiraceae > Blautia_A. Next base: position 3,691 of record CAVBVT010000182.1, on the reverse strand, counting down.
ATTATGGACGGCAGCAGGAAATGACAAACTTAAAAATATGCTGTCAGAACTGTGGAACGGACTGTCCAGAGGCGTGCTGGTAAATGAAGAAGAGTATGTAAGAAAATCTCTGAAAGAGCATGAGGAAATTGTGGAAAGTATTCGAAAAGGTGATGCTGTGGAATGTTATCTGCGTATGCAGAAACATATAAAAAGCAGTTGTGAGAACTTTATGCAGCGGTATAATTAGGCTATAGACATAACCATTTTCCTGTAAAAAGTATACAAAAACAAAACAGGTAATTTTTACAAAACGCCGAAATTGTTAATTATTATTGACAGTTCCGGCGTTTTTTACTATTCTTGTATGTATACAATATAAAATATAAAAAATAAAAAAGTAAAGAAAGGCGCAATGAAATGAACGACAAGAACATAATTGTGAACAAGCCGGAACCGAAACCTGGCATACTTGAGCGTGGCGATCTTTTCGCGATCGCAGTAGGAATGGTGATCGGTTCCGGAATGGTAACTCTGATCGGACCGGCAATGGCTTATACAGGCTATTCTGTATGGCTCGCTTATCTGACAGCGATTGTCATGGGATTTTTTATGGTTTTTCCATATATTATCCTGGGTGGGACCATGCGTGTGGCAGGAGGTCCGTATTCCATCGTAACGAACCTTTCCGGAGTCAGTACCGGAGGCCTGGTAGCTTATACGAAACTGGTAACGCCGATTCTCAACAGTTCTTTTGCGTTGGCACTGGGACTGTATCTGAATAATCTCCTTCCAGGTATTACAGTAAAGGCACTGGCCATTGCAGGTGTTGTTATCCTGTTTGTTCTGAATCTGCTGGGAATGGATATTTTTGCTAAGGTAAGCAAGATATTATCAACGGTTCTTCTGATCACAATGGTTCTGTATGTTGTTTTCGGACTTACACAGATCAGGCAGCCGATCTTCGATTTTTCAGGGGATAAGATGTTTACCGGTGGATTTAAAGGCTTTATGCTGGCAGCACTGCTTCTTATCAATTCCGCAAATGGTTACTACAATATTCTGTGGTATGGTAAGGATGCGAAAAGAGCAACGAAAGATGTTCCGTTTGCGGCAATGTCCTGTGTGCCATGTCTGCTTTTTATTTATGTAGGCCTTGCGATGGTTACAGGTGGTGTGCTTCCTCATGATGAGGTTGCAGGTGTGGAGACGATCCTTCCGGCAGCGCAGGAGATCCTTCCTAGCATTGTATATAAACTTTTTATGATCGGCGGACCGATCATGGCGATCATCACTACTTTAAATGGTGTATTTAATGATGTACGATATCCGATCGCCCAGGCTGCCAAAGATGGATGGCTGCCGAAAGGAATTTTGAAGGAAAACCGTTTCGGGGCACCATACCTGATCTATACTTACACACTGATCGTAGTACTACTTCCGATCATCTTTGATATGAGCATCGTGACGATCACAAATATTTTTCAGGTGATCACATTTTTTATGAATGTTACAGTAGTGTATGCAATTTCGCGTCTTCCGAAGAAATATCCGGATACCTGGAAGAAGAACAAATTTCACCTTTCCAGTGCAGGACTTTACGTATTCTGTACCATCAGTATCATCATTTACACGATTATTTTTATAAAAGGAATTTTCAGTATTAAACTTGTATATGCAGTATCTGCTGTTGTAGTTATGGTTGCGCTGATCCTGATCGGTGTATATCTCACCGGAAAAGGCGGAATCCGTATTGAGACATCCATATGGCAGCCTGCAGAGGAGGGAAAAAATGAATGAATTAAATCCGTTCAAGCTGGTGGAAATGCTTGAGGAACTTGAGAGCACCGTAGAATTACACAGTATTTCTGTACGGTATAAAGGCGAAAAGGTTATTGAAGGAGCCTGGGCACCTTTTTCAATGGAAGAGCCGCAGATGATGCATTCTTTATCAAAGATCGGAACAAGTATCTGTGTTGGATTTGCGGTGGATGAGGGAAAACTTCGTCTGGAGGATAAATTTCTGGATTATGTGAGGGAAGATCTTCCGGATAAATATGATGAAGCATTGGAAAATATTACCGTATATGATCTTCTTACCATGCAGGCAGGTTCCCCGGAATGCTGTAATAATGTATGGTTTTCCAGACTGGAAAAAGACTGGGAGAAAAACTGGCTTGGTCAGTCTAAGCTGAAAGAAGATATCGGAAAAGTTTTTCATTATGATTCCGGATGCAGCTATACACTTTCCAGGATCGTGACCAAAGTTATGGGAGAAAATTGTTTGTCCATTATGCAGAAACGTGTTTTTGACAAACTTGGTTTTGGCAGGATCGACTGGCTTACAAGTCCGGAAGGACATAATACCGGTGGCTGGGGTATGTATCTGACCGCAGATCAGATTTCCACACTGGCACAGCTTCTTCTCCAGAAAGGAAACTGGAAGGGAGAACAGCTGGTACCACAGTGGTGGATCGAAGAGATGGGACAGCCAAGAGTCGTAATTCCTGGAGATGAGAAAAAAGCACTGACCCATTATGCGTATCACATCAAAGCAGGAAAAGAGATCTTTGCGGCAGAAGGAGCATTTGGACAGTATCTGGTGTGCTTCCGGGAACTTCCGGTTGCCATCGGTATTACTGCAGGTGCGAGAGAATATCTTGCGGCAGATATCTGCCTTAAATATATGAAAGAAGCCGTTCTCATACCTTGTCCGGAGGAAAAACAGGAAGAAGGAGAGAAATATCTGGAAGTAAAAATAAAAAGTCTTTCTCTGCCGCAGCCGGAAGGCAGACGGAAAATTGCAGGAAAAGAACTCAGCAGATTATTTAACAGGGAGATTATTTTTACAGAAAATCCAAGAAACATTGAAAGTGCGAAGATTATTCCGGAAGGATGTAAACTGCGTCTGGAAATGATAGTCCAGGGTGAGAAAAAAATCGCTTATGCGAGATTTAAGAGCTGGAAGCAGAACGATCTTTACCCGTACGATTTTACAAAGAGATATCACAGCATTGCCTACGGAATGGATCAGGAAACGTTGTATCTGTCTGTGGGACTGCTCAACACTTCCTACAGGGAAGAGTATTCTCTCTGGGTCAACTCCAAAGATACCGTGATCGCGACCTGGAGACCTAACGTTACCTATCTTCCGGAACAGCCGGATATGGTATGGAAGTTTACAGGAAACTTTAAATCCTGAAGATAAAAAACTCAAAGTATTGACCGATAAAAAACAATTCCTCCAACCTTATGATAAAAGAAACGAACAACCCGCCGGGTACTGACTTGTCCTCAGTGATCCTGCGGGTTGTTTTTTGTTCGGAATGAGTCTACAATGGGAAACAGGCAATTTTTATTATTGGTGATATAGAGAAGAAAGTGTACGATGAAGATACATTACAAAATTAAAAATAATACAGTAGAGATCATCCGCTGCTACGGTACCGATGACCGGATCGTGATCCCGGCAGAGATCAGAGGCCTTCAGGTGGTCAGTGCGGCGCCGTATGCGTTCTCGGCACATAAGGATGGCGAGGAAGAGGCGGAAGTCTGGGAGAGTGAAGATGCTGTTTCGTTCGGAGAAGAGAGGATTCTTGCTGGTGAGGAAGTACGGGAGATCGTTTTTCCAGATACGCTGAAGGAAATCGGAAGACATATTTTTTATGGATGCAAAAAGCTGGAGCGGCTGGAGTTTTCGGATACGTTGATG
>CAVBVT010000181.1:0-3906 GCA_963598855.1 Eggerthellaceae bacterium | reverse complement strand
ACTATGGAGGTGGTTTCTATGATAAACAGACCGCTTTACGTCGATAAGATCATGGCATACACTGACACACCTTTTGTAAAAGTGTTGACAGGTGTTCGCCGCTGCGGAAAATCCACAGTTCTTAAAATGATCATGGAGAAGCTGCAACAGGAGCATGGCATTCCGGCTGAGCGGATCGTCAGTATGCGTTTCGATTCCATGGATTATGAGGATATGACAGCGAAGGATATGTACAAAGCTGTCAAAGATAAACTTGGTTCAACTGGGAGAACGTATCTCTTCCTGGATGAGGTTCAGGAAATAGAAGGCTGGGAGAAAGTAGTAAACTCCCTGGCAACGGATTATGATGTTGACCTTTATGTAACAGGCTCCAATTCCAGAATGATGTCTTCGGAAATATCGACTTACCTGACCGGACGATACGTTTCATTTCGTATCTATACGCTTTCTTTTCAGGAATATCTGGAATTCAAAAAGCAGTATACACAGGTAAAGGATATCCATGCTGAATTGGCAGACTATATCCGCTTGGGTGGTTACCCTGCAACACACCTGCGAGAATATTCACAGGATGAGGTTTATACGATCGTCCGGGATATCTATAATTCCACGATCTTCTCGGATATTGTAAGGAGAAACCAGATCCGTAAGATTGACCAGTTGGAGCGGGTGGTGCGGTATACATTTGCGAATGTGGGAAATTCATTCTCGGCAAAATCAATTTCCGATTATCTGAAATCAGAACATCGTTCTATCGATAACGAAACGGTATACAGTTATCTGGAAAAGCTGGAGAAAGCCTATCTTCTTCATCGTTGTTCGCGTTACGACCTGCACGGAAAGGAGATCCTGAAAACGCAGGAGAAATTTTACCTTGCTGATACTGCTTTGCGTTACAGCGTGTTGGGCTATACACCGGACAGCGTCGCTTCCAGTCTGGGAAATGTGGTATATCTGGAACTTTGCAGACGGGGATATACCGTAATGATCGGGAAAACGCCGGATGGTGAAGTGGATTTCGTGGCGCAGAAGCAGAATGATCGGTTGTATGCGCAGGTTACGCAGCAGATTAAATCCGAGAAGACAGAAAAACGTGAATATGAACGACTGCTGGAAATACGAGATAACTATCCGAAGTATGTTTTGAGAACCGATGAATTTGCCGGAGGCAATTATCAGGGCATTAAGAGTATGCACATTGCAGATTTTCTATTGAGCACAGAATATTAACGATGAGGGTGGCATAGAACCGCACGTTTTACATAGCTGGGTTTCTGATTGAAGCAGTGTTAACGGTGACTGGCACCAATACTCGAAGTATGGCGTAAATGGCAGTTTGAAGGAAAAAGTATTGCAGTGGCATTTTTTTATAAATAACTACTGGTAGCTTACCCAAAAAAGTCTATAATTAAAACATAGGAAATATACAGAACAAATAAGAGAAAACACTGGACAAGGAGGAAAAGGGTAGCCTCCCAAAGGAGTGTTTTTAAAGACAGAAAAGGGAGTTCTTATGCAGGCAGAAACATTGAAACAGCAGGTACTTGCTGCAAAGGGAGAAGTGGATGCAGAGCTTGTGCTGAAACATGCAAAAGTTGTCAATGTATTTACGAATGAAATCGAAGAGGCCGATGTAGCCATTCATCACGGGAAGATCGTTGGTGTAGGAGAATATTCCGGCCGGAATGAAGTGGATCTGGACGGAAAATACCTTTGTCCGGGTTTGATCGATGGCCATATCCACATCGAAAGTTCCATGCTCTGTGGACCGGCATTTGAGCAGGCTGTCCTTCCTCACGGCACAACAGCGGTCATTACAGACCCACATGAAATTTCCAACGTGGCAGGTACGACCGGACTTGACTTCATGTTGGAAACGACACGGGATCTGAAGCTTTCGGTCTACTTTATGCTGCCGTCCTGCGTTCCTGCGACTGATCTGGACGAGTCCGGTGCGGTTCTGGAGGCAAAAGAACTTGCAGCGTATTATCGCAGTGAGCGTGTCCGGGGGTTGGCAGAACTGATGGATTTCTACGGTACTGTCAACGCAGAGGCCAGGATCTTGCAAAAGATCTGCGACTGCACCGCCGCAGGAAAAAAGGTGGATGGCCACGCTCCTTTCCTGAGCGGAAAAGAGTTAAACGCTTATATTACGGCAGGTGTCCGGTCTGACCATGAGTGCTCTGACATCAATGAGGCTATGGAAAAACTCCGCCGCGGCCAGTACATTATGGTGCGTGAAGGTACAGCGGCGAAAAATATGAATGCGCTGCTTCCTCTGTTCAAGGAGCCATACTGCAACCGCTGTATGTTGGTGACGGACGATAGGCATCCGGGGGATCTGATCTGCGGCGGACACATTGACTATATTATCCGCAAAGCCATTGCAGCGGGTGTGGAGCCGACTGTTGCAGTAAAAATGGGAACACTTATCCCGGCGGAATATTTTGGACTGAAGCAGAACGGTGCGGTTGCACCGGGGTATGCCGCCGATCTTGTGGTGGTATCGGATCTGGAGAAATTCACAGTCGAGAGTGTTTACAAAAACGGTGTGCTTGTGGCGGAGCATGGGAAAGTGCTGGAGCCGACGCCTCTTTCCTTCAACGAAACTGCTTTTGCACGAGTGCTCAATTCTTTCGACATGGACGAGATCACAATGGATGATCTGGAAATGCACGAGACGGGAGAAAATGAGCGTGTCATTTGCCTGACGCCCCATGAGCTGCTGACCGGCGAGAAGATCATTCCGTTCCAAGATCATCCGGGGACAGCGCCGGGTGTCGATGTAGAAAACAAGATTGTAAAGCTGGCCGTCTTTGAACGCCATCACCACTCAGGACACGTGGGACTCGGTTTTCTGGGCAACTACGGCTTAAAATGTGGCGCAGTCGCATCGAGCATCGCCCATGATTCCCACAACCTTATCGTGGCAGGAACGAATGATGCCGACATGGTGCTGGCAGGCAACACGGTTCGTAAAAATAAGGGCGGGTTAGCCTTTGTGCGAAATGGAAAAGTCGTCGGCGAGCTCGCTCTGCCGGTGGCCGGACTGATGAGTATGGAGAATGCAGAGAACGTAGAGGAAAAGGTGCAGGCTTTGAAAGCAGCCCTTAAGGAGGCCGGGATCTCGGAAGAAATTGACGCATTTATGACACTTGCCTTCGTGAGTCTGCCTGCTATCCCCAAACTTCGGCTGAACACATACGGTGTGGTAGATGTGGAGCAGCATAAGATCGTTCCGGCAGTTCTTTAAAAGTAAACGTCTTAGGAAACACACAAAAGCCCCGAGGAAATTACTCCTCGGGACTTTTTATGTAGGTGCGTGTCTTGTCGGAGGTGTCTGGTCGGTAAATCTATTTGTTCTGTGAATTTGTCCATTTGACGTGTTGTGATTTTTTTTGACGGATTAATTGATATACTTTGAATGGGGTGGAGGCTGATCATGAAGATTGCGATTTGTGACGATGAACAGAAGATATGTGATCTCATAAAGAACAAGATAGAAAGCTATTATTCTTCCCGGGGGATGGAGTTTGATATCCAGGCATTCTATGGCGGAGAGGAAGTGCTTAAGCAGGATCTTGGCTCCATAGATGTGCTTTTTCTGGATGTAGATATGCCGGAAAAAAACGGAATGGAAGTGGCGAGAATTATTCGAGAACAGAATAAGGAGATGCTGATCGTATTTCTGACGGCCTACAGCGAATTTGTTTTTGAGAGCTTCAAGGTGGATGCCTTCCGGTATTTGGTAAAGCCGGTGGAGTGTCAGGCATTTAAGGAGACCTTAGATGCCATCAGCCATAAATTCGAGGAAAAACAGGATGTGCTGACCTTCCAGTTTCAGAATGAGATTTTTCATATCAGGTACGCCGACATTATTTATATCGAGGGAATGCGGGATAAGAT
>CAVBVT010000180.1:0-3963 GCA_963598855.1 Eggerthellaceae bacterium | reverse complement strand
ATGAGAAAATCATCCTGCGTCAATATAGCAGATACTTAATTTTCGCTGTACTAGTAAAGAAAGCTTAGTTCATGCATGAATACCATATGAAGCCCTTCAAACGGACAGAGGTTCGATGAGAAACTGCAACTCATAAGGACAATACCGGAAATCCTCAAGATTATCCTCATATTCATTTGCAATGACAAAAGGCGGCTGCTTATGGGCGGAAAAAATTCTGTTCAAGGGGGCAAGATCAATTTCACAAAGATGATGTAGCCGGAAAGTGCAGCAGAAATAATCGCCTTCCGGGAGAATCGTGATATCCGCCTCGTTGTATTGGGATGGGAGCTGTGCAAGGTAGATAAAATGCCTGTACGGTTCCCATTTCTTTTCCAGAACGGCTCGATAGGGGAGAAGATATCCGAACTGGCGCAAGTAGCTGGCACCGTAACGTGCATATTCTGTTTTGAGTCGGGTAAGCTGAACTTCTGTACTTTCAATGTTGACAGGAAGGGAAGAAATTTCTGTGCCGAGGATGATTCGCTGCTTTAGATGTCTGATATATGATTCATGATGATCCGCAGTCTCTGTATAGTATCTGAAATAGTTGGAATACCACTCCAGGTCGTTTTTCTTCTTTTCAAGAAGCATAATTTGCTGCTGCAGATTCTCAGCCTGAACGGAGAGATATTCTGCAATAGCGGCAGGAGAACCGGAGGAGATCAGTTCACGGATCTGAGGCAACGGCAGATCAAGGCTGCGCAGATATTTGATCCGGTCGATGATATGAAATTGCTGAAATGCGAAATAACGATATCCGCTCTGGGGATCAACATAGGCAGGGGTGATCAGTCCGTCATTTGAATAATTGCGCAGGGTCTGAATAGAGACACCGGTGATGTTGGAGGTTTCACCGATGGAATAAAGCTTGTTTTCAGCCAATTTTCAGCACCTCGATTTTCTTCCGCAAAGGAACAGCCTTCATGGCGAAAGCTTTTCTTCGTTCTTCATTATCACCAGGATAGCCGTTCTCATACATACATGCCAGGCGATCCAGTGCCTTGGCGGATGGATTTACATCATGGATGCGCGTATACTGGCCGATGCGGAAACTGAAGAGCTCCCGGATATCATCCTGGTATTCATAATCCGCATAGGCTTTTCCACAATGCTGGTAATCGTAAAAAAGAGCCTCTTCGAAATGAAAATCATAGGCTCTTTTCAGCAGGCTGCGCTGATCGTCACCGGAATGATACATTGCTATCTCAAATAATGCAGCTCCGGCGGGAAGTCTGCAGACATCAATGGGAGAAGAAACCTGAGTACCGCCATCGGAGGTACTGGCATCGGAGTAATCACAGCAGATATCAAAATCATGGGGTGTCAGAGAGGCATGGAGCTCAGTTACATCAGAGAATAGATGATATGCATGCTCTGGATTTGCCTCTGTTCCAAGACCATACCGGAGGAGAAAACCACGCCGGAACAAAGATTCCCCCTGGGGAAGCAGAGGGTTTTCACGGGTTTCGGTGGAATAATACTTCCATGCATTTCTATAGCAAAGTTCCGTGATTTGTGTATCAGAAATATTACTGCTGCCGAAATTTTGCTGACAGCTGGAGATAAAAATGGATGAAATATCAGAATCGACCAGTTCCAGGCGAAGGCATTCGCCGATATCGAACCATGCCTGCTTGATATCGCCAGACAGGGCAAGAGTGAAATAGTGGAAAGCTTCATTAAAATCCTTCAATCTGTAATGATAACGGCCGAAAAGATACCGTTGTATGGATGTGATCGGCGGATGGTCAATCCAGTATAGGGTATCTGTAAGGGCAAGGGCATGTTCTGCCTCTGTATAAACACTCATAAGCATCCTCCTAAGTTCAGTCAAAATCCTTTTAGTGCACAAGGCCCCAGGGAACACTGAGGGCATCCCTGCTGCCAGTCGTGGATATTTTTTCCTTCAAGATAAGCATCACAGCGTTTCTTATCAATAGTCCCATCAGGAGAAATAGCGCCGGAAGGGCAATTCATGGTGCATACCTTACATTTTCCGTTCTGATGAAAAAGACAGTACTGATGGTCTGTACGCCTGGTCGGGGGAATATCCGCGTCTGTGACAAGACTGTTCATTCGTCCCAGACAGCCTCTTTTGGTGATGAGCAGATGGTTCAGGCCAAAGGTTCCGATTCCTGCGATCACGGCATTGGATTTATGCCCCCACCGGGCAGTTTTTGTTACGTGGTCAAAATTTTCAGTGGGTGGCTCTGTGACACTGTGATAACCTTTCGATTCCAGCAGGTTCTGAACCTGCCGCATGATATTATCCAGCAATTCATTGGTATGCATATAAGCATCTGACCAAACACTGGAGGTTTTTCGCTCGCCCTTGATATCCTTATAGATTACTTCTGAATAGGGGAGAAACAGAACGACCACAGTTTGGGCATCATTCAGCATATCTTGGGGATGTATCTGTGGATTTCCGATCAGTTCATCCAGCTGATCATAAAGCGGATCGGAAGCACTGGCAAAACCGATGACCGGCTCGCGGTAATAGGCAGATTTTGGATGATTTTTTACCATTGTGCAGATCAGCTCCCGGATTTCTTCTTCTAATGTCATGGGGATCACTTCCTTTGTTGGTTGAGATACTTTGTTATGCAATAATTATATAATCTGTCCTTGGGATAGAGTCAAGGGAAAAACGGGCTGTATACCTGTACAAAATATCGGATGATGAAGCACTAAAAATGGAATTATACACAAAAACAATATAAAAATACTGTAAAAAACAGGGTTGACTCTCATTCTGAAATAAGGTTTATCTTGGATGCAACAACAATCCCACAGACACGCATGAAAAAATATTCAGGAGGTAGACCTATGAAAAAAACAATAAAAAAAGTAGTTGTAGCCGGAGGCGGACTTATGGGAGCGGGAATTAGCCTGATGTTTCCGGAGTATGAAATAGAAACAGTGCTTTACAGTGTGGCGGAGAAAGATTTCGAGAAAGCTGGAAGGGTTATTGAGAAAAGCCTGGCAACACTGGTCGAAAACGGATGCATGACCAGACAAAAAGCAGATGAGATCAAAGAGAAGATCCAGTTTACAACAGACAAGAAATGCTTTGAAGATACAGATCTGGTCATCGAAGCAATCCCAGAGATCATGGATCTGAAGAAAAACTTTTATGAGGAAGTATCAGAGCTTGTACCACAGGATACGATCCTGGCGAGCAATACATCAGCAATCTCAGTAAACCAGCTCAGTGAATTTGTGAAATTCCCGGAGAGATTCTGTGGAACACATTTTCTCAACCCACCGCATATCATTCCGCTGGTGGAGATCACAAAGGGAGATAAAACAGAGCAGACAGTATGCGAAACCCTCTATACTCTTTTTAAAGAGATGGGAAAAGAGCCGGTACTCCTGAAGAAAGATGTAAAAGGCTTCCTGTCTAACCGGCTTCAGTTTGCACTGCTTCGTGAAGCAACCTATCTGGTAGAGCAGGGTGTAGCAGATCCGGAAGATATTGACCGTACGATCAAATACGGAAACGGTCTGCGCTATACCTGCTCGGGACCATTCAAGATTGCGGATCTGGGCGGACTTTCCGTGTTCAATTCTGTGGCAAAATATCTATATTCCGACCTTGCTGATGAAAAAGATGAAAATCATCTTCTGAATGAATTGGTGAAAGCCGGAAACAATGGAATTTCTACCGGAAAAGGATTTTATGAATACCAGGAATCCGATTTTGTCAACGAGGAGAAAACCAGGGATGCCATGATTCTCGGTATCCTTAAAACGGAAAAAGAACTACTGGCATAATATTGAAAAGACGGAGTACAGAACAGAGAGAGTACAGAACAGATATTCGGCTTGTTCTGTGCTTTTTTTGTGGGATGATATATAAAATGGTAAGTGCCTCAAAACATGGCGTAGTGTAAAATAGCAGTTCTTCTGTTATGATAG
>CAVBVT010000179.1:0-3988 GCA_963598855.1 Eggerthellaceae bacterium | reverse complement strand
TCGAAGTTAAGGTGTCTTTCTTTTATGCAAAATCACGAACTTGCTCATTTATAGTACTTATGAAGAATTGCAAATTATACTTACAACTACTTTACTGATCGTTGCGATTTTGACTTATACACATAAAAAATAGCCGTCCTGTTCTTTGGCGAGAATGACAGCTATTTTTTACTAATCTTATTTCGCCGGGTCGGGTGATCGGCACTCACCTTCCGCCTCCCTTGTTAAATATATTATACGAACTGCTGAAATATTTGTCAAATCGTATTTTAACCAAATCAAGTAAGTCGTTACTGTTCACTCCGTGACCAGCAACACGCTTCGCGATGCACAGAAATCATGTTTTACATGATTTCGCGCCGCAATTCTCGGGTTTTCTGTGACCTCTGCTCACAAAAAACACCTCGCGGAATATTACCAGTGAACAGTAACAGTAAGTCCCCACAGTTTACCCCATAAACTTTTTTACCAAGATCAGTCGTGTCTCTGCTCCTGATTATCGTATGTCTCACAGAATCTGGCGGCAAAAGCCGGGGGCTCCTGGTGTGCATAGAGATGTGAGATATCTCCGAAAGAACTCAAACGGAAAGACGCGATGCCTTTACGGCGTTCCTCCGTTGTCAATGTACTTACCGATGACGGCGCAGCACAGAAATTCTGCAGCATCACCAGTGGCGAAATACTGAGAAGATAGCTGATCAGCACGCAGCTTACTCCGAAATGGCAGAAGAAAACCAGCGTATCTTCGTTTGCTTTCTCTGCTCTGTAATAATGTCCTTCGCGGACATAGCCGTGCTCAGCCAGCACCTTATCAAAACTCTGTGTTACCCAGTCATATTCTTCCTTCATATGGCCTTCACGCAGGATATCATTATCCCACCAACGATCAAAACTGTAAAAATTTTCTACTTTTGTCCAGTCCTGTGGAAGCCAGTCCCATGGAATGATCTTCTCACCGTTTCTGTCCGGTCTTCTGATCTGAACATCAAACTCTCTCAGCCACTTACACTCTGTCGCTGTTCTTCCTGTTTTTTTCAGGGTGCAGGAAGCAGTATCCTTCGCTCTTCCAAGCGGTGAGACATAAAAACCCCTGACATCAAGCGCAGCGATCTTTTCGGATAAAAATTCCGCTTCTTTCCAGCCCTTTTCTGTCAGGGAATCTATTGTATAATCCGGGTCGCCATGTCGTATAAAAAGTAATTTCATCTTTTATGTGTCCTCCATTTTATAACCTGGATTTCCATTATATTCTTATTTTTTCTGTTGTCAATTCCTGATGCCTTTTTTCTTTGTTCCGTGCCAGTTCACAGATTACTGTTCATTCCGTGACAGCAGTATTTGCAGATGTTTTTTTATTCTGTCTTCTCTGCTTCCTGCTCTTTCAGCTCCTGAACTGCCCGTTTCAGGGCCTGAAAACTCTCTTCGCTGATAATATGCTCGATCCTGCAGGCATCATGAAGAGCTGTTTTCTCCTGGACTCCCAGCATCATCAACCAGGAAGAGATCAGCTGGTGGCGTTCATATACTCTGTCCGCGATCTTATGGCCTTCCTCTGTCAGTCGGATATCTCCATTGTCTGCAACTGTGATCAGATTCTTCTGCCTGAGATTCTTCATAGCCACACTGACACTTGGCTTCTTAAATCCCATTTCCGCTGCAATATCTACAGCTCTTACAAGTGAACTTCTGTTTCCCAGGATCAATATGGTCTCCAGATAATCTTCGGATGATTCATTTGATCTCATGCTATTTACACCTCCCTCGGTTTGTTAAAACTAACCAAGTTAATCATAGCATACTTCAAAGAAATGAGCAATGGTTTTCAGCGAAAAAAAGCCTGATAGCCAAACGCTGCCAGGTATTTTTCACTGTGCGCTGATTGTTTCAGCTTCAATAACCTGATATCCACGATCGGAACAAATCTTCAGCATCTTAGACAGTTTCAGAAATTTTTCCTGGGAATAATCCCCATTCAGAAGTTCCGCATATCCCTGAAGTTTCATTTCCACCAGAATATGTATAAGATCACTGTCCGCTTCTTTTCCATAATTTCTTAAAAAACTCTCCTGCAGAAGCTGTTCCATTTTTTTACAGGTATCTTCCCAGAAATTCTCATATTTGGTGCCTTCTGCTCCATTTATAAGAATCCTGGCAATATCACGGTTTTCCCAGATAAAATTGATAACGAGCCGGTCATATTCATCCGGCTGCATTGATTTTTTTTTCTGAGGCTCCGCAAGACTACCTGCAATCTGCTCTAGGCTGCCTACTGTTTCCTCCACGATTTCTTCAAAAAGAGCTGCTTTGCTTTCAAAAAAGAAATACAACGCTCCCGTGGTCACATCGGCCTTTCTGCAAATCGAACGAAGGGATGCCTTCAGAAATCCTTTGTCCCTGAATTCTTCCTTTCCAGCCTCCAGAAGTCTGCTCCGCACAGCACTTTCTGTTTTTTCCATATTGTACGCACTCCATTATTGTTTATTTCCTGCTTTCTCCGCCTGCAGGAAAATTCCGCTTATTTCTGACTTTAGTGATTGATATATTTACGATCAGAAATTGCATTATAGTCATTCCGGATTGTTATTAATATATCAAACAAGTCATACCGATATTTTAACTTAAATCTCATTAAAATGAAAGAGCTGCTGTGTAAATTCTCTTCACTTATTGTAAAGCGGACATTCGCAATCCGCTTCACAACGCACAAAATTTATGCTAGCAGAAATCCACACGTATGGTATCACGTCCTATCGCACCCTATATCATAGGCGAATCTCCGCGGTCTGTGACGATCTCATACCCCACAGACTCCACTCTCCTTGAGAGACATCCTCTGCACTCCGCTGCTTCCTCGCCTGTACAGATCTTGTTATCATAAAGCTCATACTGCTTCCTGTTCTTCACAGGCGAAAGATTGGGCATTACCACATTTGCTCCTGCCTGGAAGCCTTTTTCACGACCTCTAGGGTCAAGAGTTCCCAGTGCTGTTGTAGCCGGAAGAAGAACCTTCGGCAGCATAATCCGGATCACAGACAGCAGAAAAAGCGTCAGCTCCACACTTCCCGCCTCTTCCTTCGCAAATTTTGTGTCATGATGAGGGATAAACGGCCCGATTCCTACCATATGGGGATTCAGTTCTTTCAGAAAAACAAGATCCTCTGCCAAATTTTCCATCGTCTGCCCTGGTGCACCCACCATAAAGCCAGCTCCGATCTGATAGCCCAGTTCTTTCAGGTCATAAAGACACTGCTTCCGATTGGAAAGGCTTAGATTCTCCGGATGAAGATAACGGTAATGTTCTTCATTAGCTGTCTCATGGCGCAAAAGATAACGATCTGCTCCTGCTTCCCGGAATTTCCGGTAGCTCTCTTTCGATTTCTCACCAATGGACAAAGTAATCGCACAATCCGGATAACTCTTTTTTATTGTTTGGATTATGTCAACCATACGTTCATCATTAAACCACGGATCTTCCCCGCCCTGAAGTACAAACGTCCGAAATCCCAGCTCATGTCCATTCTCACAGCACTGAAGGATTTCTTCTTTCGTCAAACGGTAACGTACTGCATTGGTATTGGAACGCCGGATACCGCAGTAATAACAGTCATTTCTGCAGTAATTGGTAAATTCCACCAGCCCTCTTGTATAGATCTTATTTCCAAAATATTTCTTCTGAATGCGAACAGCTTCCTGCTTAAGAAGATCTATTGTCTTCTGATCCTTATACAGCTTCAGAAGATCGGGATATTCCTCCTGCTCAAGCTGTCCCTGTTTCATAAATTTCTCTGCGATCCCCATAATTTACATACCCTTCTCTTTTATTTACAAAACCTGTTGTACAGTATTTCTCAAAATCACTTCATCAGGTTCTGACTAATCTCCTCTATTATGACCCTGTTCTCTCACTGGATCTATCTATGAATATATTTTATCATAAATAATCTGACTATTCTATAAAAAAGAATCTTTCGTAAACTCAGTTCTGACA
>CAVBVT010000178.1:3180-3989 GCA_963598855.1 Eggerthellaceae bacterium | reverse complement strand
ACATTATGAAACCCTTACACAACCCTTTAACGAATTTATTATTATGCCTTATGGAGCATCCAGCATTTACGAAGCTGTAGAGATGGGCATCAATACTTTCCAGGAGCTGGAAAAAGTAATTACAAAATATCTTGGTCACAAGCCAGCCGTTGCCCCTTCCTATGGATACGCTGCTCCTTCCGAAGATGCCGAAGTAATTCTGGAGCTTATTTCCGAAGCAATCGCCATCTGCGGTTATACAGGAAAAATCGGTTTTGCCTTTGACTGCGCTTCCAGCGAAATGTATGACAGGGAAAATCATACCTATCTTCTGAAAGGCAAACGCGTCGGTGCAGATGAACTGATCTCATATGCAAAAATGCTTACCGAAAAATTCAACTTCGTCTTCATCGAAGATCTTCTGGATGAAGAAGACTGGGAACACTATCCAAAAGCTCATCAGCACATCACACGTACCAATATTATCGGTGATGATTTCATCGTAACCAATATGAAACGTCTGGAAAGAGCATATGGTCTCAATGCACTGGATGGCTTTATCCTGAAGCCAAATCAGGTTGGAACTATCACAGAAGCCATGGATACCTATCACTTCGCGCAGGAACATAACCTGCTCGCAATCCCATCCGGACGCGCAGGTGGAGTAATCGGTGACGTAGTTATGGATTTTGCCGTCGGACTTCAAGTTGGCTTTATCAAAAATGGCGCTCCACGATCCGGCGAGCGAATTGACAAATTAAACTTCCTGATGCGGGCATGTGATCTCGCGCCGGATTGTAAATTATCCGATATTTCACCTATATTAAGAT
>CAVBVT010000178.1:0-3170 GCA_963598855.1 Eggerthellaceae bacterium | reverse complement strand
CCTCGGGTCACTACCGGAAAGATTTTTCTGTGTATCTTACTGGTAGTGCCCACATTCCTGATTTGTTTTCAGATATAATATCTGAATTTATTTTTTAGTTTTTGCCATATATTGCATATCGCAAATCAATCAAACAAACAAAATATATATTGGCCAGAAGCCAGGAAAGGAAAATCTATTATGAGTACCACAAAAACCTACAACCCTTATGACAACGTACAGTCTGTTGTCGAAAACGCAGCTTCTATCCTCGGTTATTCCCACAGTGACTACGAAGCAGTTCTCTACCCGGAACGTGAATTAAAGGTATCCGTGCCTGTTCGCATGGATGATGGAAGCGTTCATGTTTTTGAGGGATATCGTGTACAGCACAGTACCTCCCGCGGTCCGGCAAAAGGCGGTATCCGCTATCATCAGAACGTAAATATCGATGAAGTTAAAGCCCTTGCTGCATGGATGACATTTAAGTGTGCCGTTGTTAATATTCCATATGGTGGCGGTAAAGGTGGTATCATCTGCAACCCTGCCGAATTATCTGACGCTGAATTACGCAGACTCACCCGCCGTTATACTGCCATGATTGCTCCGATCATCGGACCAGAACAGGATATCCCGGCTCCGGATGTAGGAACAAATGCCAATGTAATGGGATGGATCATGGATACTTACAGCATGCTGAAAGGTCACTGTGTTCCTGGCGTTGTAACCGGAAAGCCACTGGAACTCGGAGGTGCTCTGGGACGACATGAAGCTACCGGCCGCGGTGTTATGTTTACCGTTCTGAATATCCTGAAATCACTGAATATTCCGGTAGAAGGTTCTACTGCTGTCATTCAGGGTATGGGAAATGTAGGAAGTATTTCTGCCAAACTGATCCACGCAGCCGGATTAAAAGTAGTCGGTGTCAGCGATGTCTCCGGCGGTATTCATAATCCGAATGGGCTCAATATTCCGGAAATCATTGAATATCTTTCCTCCAGAAAAGGAAATCTGCTGAAAGATTATAATGCAGACGGTGTTATCCACATTACCAACGAAGAGCTTCTGGAACTCGAAACAACTGTCCTTGTTCCTGCTGCCCTCGAAAATCAGATCAATGTAAATAATGCAGATAAAATACAGGCAAAAGTCATTGTAGAAGGCGCCAACGGACCTACAACCGTAGAGGCCGATGAGATCCTGCATAATAAAGGAATTATCCTTGTACCTGATATTCTGTCAAACGCAGGCGGTGTTGTTGTTTCTTATTTTGAATGGGTACAGAACATCCAGTCTGTAAGCTGGAGTGAAGAATATGTAAACGATCATCTGAAAACAATTATGGATCAGGCTTTTCAGGCAGTATGGGATATTGCTCATGATAAAAACGTATCTCTCAGAACCGGTGCATACCTGATCGCAGTAAAACGTGTCGTTGATGCCAAAAATCTAAGAGGCATCTGGCCGTAAAGAAAAAACAGACCTCCACTATTTATTCAATCCTCATACAAATATATCCTTGTTTCCCAAGGCATTGATTTGCCAGACGGAAACAAGGATATATTTTGTATAAAGTAATCTTTTTCAGTTTTTATCTGTAGTAACAATTCCCACCGCATCCATGCGGAAAAATCTCTTTCTGCATTTCATTGCGATATATCTTCTCTGAATCAGAGTGTTCCAGTATCTCCAGTGCCTTTCGCAGATTTCGGATATCTTTTTCCATGAAATCCGTATAGTTTCCTCTTCCGACCAGTTTGAGATGTGTGATTCCTGCTGCTCGCAGCCGATACAGTGCACACAGACCGCACCCTGTCTCCCCGCAGAGGTAACCGTCATCATCCCAGGCATTTTCTGCCAGAGTCGCTATTGTAGAATCTGCAATCTCCAAATTTTTCTTCTGTCTGTATTTGTCGAATTTTGTCGTTTTATCAAAACCGCTATCATATACCGTTCCCAGCCGATATGGTACACGACACAGATAGCCCATTTCATCACAGTGTAACGAATTGCAGAACGCACCGGTAAACTGGCAGAGTTCATTCAGGGCAAACGCCTCAAATTCCAGTCCGTTATGCAGTGTCTTCGCATCCCCTGCCAACTCTGCATCTGCTTTTTCAGCCTGTCGCTGATGTGCAATGATACTTTGCATATCTTCTATTGTATTCTTTCTGTGAAAAATCACCCGTTTCAGATGCATCTTTTGGAAAAAATCCACCATGCCACGGTTCACTTCCGCGGCTTCTCCGCTGAGATGAATTTCACAGTCAATTTTCTGCTGCCGCAGATACAGGATCAGCGCCGGATCCGCAATAATATAACTGCGAAATCCTGTATCCATACATCGTTTTATGATCTCAGCTATCTCCGGGTACTGTTCAGGAATATAATACAGAGAATTAAACGTCAGATGTACTGGTCTGCCATATTCTTTCACCATCGCAGCAAGAATTTCCATCTCGCTGAATGATCCGATCTGTACATTATAGGAAAGAACTTCTCTCCTGTTCAACGGCATAACCGTCCCATATTTCTGTGTCCATTCATATGGCACATATCCGCAGAAAAATTCATCCGCTCCTGCCCGCACAAAGCGCTCATATTCCTCTATCGAACCAAGCCCCGCCGTAATCTTCATGTTTCCTTCTCTCATAATCCCAGTACCAGCCGGTCAATTCCCGCTGCCTCATATTCTTCTAATTGCTCCGGGTGAACCAATACTTCCCTATTCACTCCGAACAGAGAATTGTATCTGCCTGTCATATGCAGATGTTTCGGATAAAGCAGGGCATATTGCTCACAAAAATGAGGACATGTTGTCACCGACTTCTGTTTTCCCCTTTCACCTTCCACACAGACCGCACGGAGTGGACAGTACTGTGATGTGTTTGTCTGATAATAAGGAAAATGCAGGCTGTTTCTTCCATTCAAAAATGCAGGAAATTTCTGTGCATAACCACAGGATTCCCATTCATACCGCCGGATATTACATTTTTCTTCGAGAAATTTTCTGTAGAACTCTGCATTCAGACTGTTTTGCTCATACAGAGTTTTGTTGCCCTTCTTATAACGCATCCGAGGATCTTTTTTTCGTTTGTTAAGCAATGTTCCCAGAACCGGAATCAGTCTCCCGAAGTGTTTTTGCAATATATCCACCATTGCCCAGTCATTGACAACAACCTCCGCAGAAA
>CAVBVT010000177.1:0-3994 GCA_963598855.1 Eggerthellaceae bacterium | reverse complement strand
GATGTACTCTCTCTTCAGCCATTGCATCCAATCTTGCAAAAGGCTTTTCCATGGAGGAATCCGTAAACCGTGCCAAAGATTATATTTCAGGAGCTCTTGCAGCTATGCTTGACCTTGGAAAGGGCAGCGGACCTATGGATCATGGTTTTGCAATAAAAAATAACTTCACAGAGGAGGCTTAAAACTTATGACAGTTACAGAACGGATCACAGCTCTTCGAAAGCTGATGAAAGAGAAGGGGATCGATGCGTATCTTGTTCCCACTGATGATTTCCACGGTTCCGAATATGTAGGTGATTATTTTAAATGCAGGAAATATATCACAGGTTTTACCGGTTCAGCAGGAACTGCAGTGATCATGCAGGAGATGGCAGGTCTCTGGACGGATGGAAGATATTTTATCCAGGCAGCAGAGCAGTTAGAAGGAACACCTGTTACACTTTTTAAGATGGGAGAACCAGATGTTCCAACCATCCATAAATTTCTGGAAGAGAATCTGAAAGAAGGGATGTGCCTTGGTTTTGATGGCCGTACAGTCAGCGGAGAAGAGGCAGACCAGCTGAAAAAGATCCTGGAGAAAAAACAGATACGTTTTTCTGTAAACGAGGATTTGATCGGTGAGATCTGGCAGGATCGTCCGTCTCTTTCCTGTGAACCGGTAATGGAACTTGAAGTGAAGTGGGCAGGGAAATCCAGGGCAGACAAGATCCAGGAGATCCGTACCAAATTAAAAGAAAAAGGCGCAGATCTTTTTGTGCTCACATCTCTGGATGATATCGCATGGCTTTTAAATATTCGCGGAAACGATATCCATTGCTGCCCGGTTGTACTGTCCTATCTTGTGATGGATGAGAAAGAGATCCGGCTTTTTGCAAATGAGAAAGCTTTTCCGGAATCTGTAAAAGAGGCACTCTCAGCAGATGGGGTTGCTATTTATCCGTACAATGATATTTACGCTTATGTACAGACAATTTCTGAAGATAAAAGAATCTATCTTTCCAGAAGTAATGTAAACAGTCGCCTGGTCAGCAGCATCCCGGAAAAAGTGACGATCCTGAATGGAGAAAACCTGACACTTCTTCCAAAAGCCATCAAAAACGAAACAGAAGTCCAAAACGAAAAGATTGCCCATATCAAAGATGGCGCAGCAATGGTAAAATTCATCTACTGGCTGAAAAAGAACGTTGGAAAACAGGAGATCACAGAGCTTTCCGCAGCTAAAAAGCTTTATGAATTCCGTTCCCTTCAGGAGAATTTCCAGGGGAACAGTTTTGATCCGATCATTGCCTACGGAGCACATGGAGCTATTGTTCATTATGGCGCGACAGAAGAAACCAATATCCCACTGGAGCCAAAAGGACTGGTGCTGATGGATACAGGCGGACATTATCTGGAAGGAACCACAGATATCACCCGTACGGTTGTACTTGGTCCTGTTACAGAAAAAGAAAAGAAATATTTCACAGCTGTGCTTCGGGGGCACTTAAACCTGGCTGCTGCAAAATTCCGTTACGGATGTACGGGATTGAATCTGGATGCTATAGCAAGAGGACCGCTCTGGGCTATGGGAGAGGATTATAATCACGGAACCGGTCATGGTGTAGGATATCTTCTGAACGTACACGAAGGCCCACAGAGCTTCCGTTGGAAAAATCTTGCCGATCATCCGGCACCTGTACTGGAAGAAGGCATGATCACTTCCGATGAGCCAGGCTACTACGCAGAAAATGAGTTTGGAATCCGCCACGAAAATCTGATCGTATGCAAAAAAGCAAAAAAGACAGCTTACGGCCAGTTTATGAAATTCGAACCTCTGACCATGGTACCTTTTGATCTGAAAGGAATCGACCCGACACAGATGGAAACAGGAGAGAAAGCTTTGGTCAATCAGTATCATGCGCTTGTATATGAGAAAATTTCCCCATATCTGGATGAAGAGGAGAAATCCTGGTTAAAAGAGGCAACGCAGGCTATATAATACCCTGAATTAAGTTTTACATTTTACTGCAATCTGGCAAAAGTAAAACCGAACATTGGTATTGTGGCATCCACAGATATCCTTGCAGCAGACCTGGCATCTGTAGACCTAGTACAGCGAAAATTAAGTAAACGCTATATTGACGAGGATGATAAAGAAATCCTTCCGGCAGATGCGGTAAAGAATGTAAAACCATTCCAGGGATAAGAATATTTCATAAAATATGGAAAAACTTTAAAACAGAAACGGGCGCATGTATCCATAAAATGTGGAATTTCATGCGCTCATTTTGTGTTATAATATAGAAAAATCCAAACAGTGAGGTACTTAAACCTATGAAAAAAGAAAACAGCATAAATCACTATATTGATCTTCATGCACATCTGGATGGCTGCATCACCGTAGACATTGCAAAAAAGCTTGCCGCACTGCAGCATATCACACTTCCGGCTGCATCAGACGAAGAACTTCTTTCCCTTCTTTCTGTGCCGGACACCTGTGAAGATCTCAATGATTTCCTGAAATGTTTTGATCTGCCGCTTTCTCTTCTCCAGACAGAAGAATCACTGGAGGAAGCAGTGTATCTTATTCTTTCTGAAATGAAAAGAGATGGTGTGATCTACGCGGAACTTCGCTTTGCGCCGCAGCTCCATACTCAGAAAGGAATGACTCAGGAAACAGCAATCCAGGCTGCATTGCGCGGCCTGAAAAAATCTCCGATTCCCGGAAACCTGATCCTGTGCTGTATGCGAGGAGACTCCAATCAGGAAGAAAACCTGGAAACGCTGGATCTGGCGCGAAAATATCTGGTAGAAGATGGAGGAGTAGTTGCCGTTGACCTTGCAGGTGCAGAAGCACTTTTCCCAACAGAAAATTATGAGGAACTTTTTGCGAAAGCAAGAGAATATAACGTTCCGTTTACCATTCATGCAGGGGAAGCCGGAAATACAGAAGATGTAAAAACAGCGATCCGTATGGGAGCAGTCAGGATCGGTCATGGTGTACGTATCGCAGGAAATGAAGAAGTGATCCAGCTTGTAAAAGATTCTGGAGTCTTCCTGGAAATGTGCCCAACAAGCAACCGCCAGACAAAAGCGGTTACAGACATGTCTGATTATCCGCTGAAAGATTTCCTGGAAAGAGGACTTAAGGTGACGCTAAATACAGATGACCCTGCCATTGAAAGAACAACACTTTCCCATGAATTCAGGTATATGGAATCCCTGCTAAGTCTTACAGAAGGGCAGAAGAAGCAGCTGCTCCTTCATTCAGTCGAGGCAGCTTTCACTTCAAAAGACAGAAAAAAGGAACTGCGAAAACAGCTCCTTTTCTGAAATGATCATTCATTTCGGGATGGAATATGCGAAAATGCTTTTTGAATATGTACAACAGGAAATGCAAAAAATTTCGTACTGAAAATAATAGTCAGAAATATTCCTAACAAAACCCATAGAGCTTGTCCCCAAGCAGTATTTACAAGTATATCATCAACTTTGAAATATTGCATTAAATGTATGGCAGGATAATGCCAAAAATATACCTGCAGTGTCCGCTGTCCAGCGTTTGAAATAAAAGGAATCCGCTTGTTGGGAACCAAGCTAAGCAAACATATACACGTCAGTAATGTTATAAGAATACATAAAATCCGGTAAAGGGGACCATAGACTTCAAATGCTGGATTAATATCAAAAGAATTTCTTCCTGTAAAAAGCGGACGCAATATATATATTGGTTCCAGTTTTCGGGTACATAAATAACCCCAGATTGCAATTCCGCCAAGACTAAGAACTTTTAATATTTTGCTATGGTTTAGTTCCTGAATCCGATTTCTGTCACTCATCTGTCCCAGCAGATAAAATGGATAAAATACTACAAAACGCGACAGATAAAGGTAATCCCCGATAGATTTATCATATCCTACAATACAGGCAAGAATAATTGACAGCAGAAAAATGATTTTTAAATCAATATCCCGCAGGAAATAAGAACATGCAGTAAACATTGCCAGTGCAAACA
>CAVBVT010000176.1:0-4064 GCA_963598855.1 Eggerthellaceae bacterium | reverse complement strand
CGATCGGAGATACTTCGATATCTCTTAATTTACGTTTTTCCATAGTATTTGTCTCCTTTGACTAAAAAGTTCTTCTTATGACAGATGCCGAGACGCACACCAGCAGCTTTCATACTTTATCATTTTTTAATCAGAGTTTTCCACCATATACAGGGAATCCACTGCTTGCTCCATAGCTCTCGATCTTTTTGAAGTTCTTGAGAATCTCCATATCTTCCGGGCTGATTTCAAAATTAACTTCTGCATTTCCTTTCATGTGCTCCGGATTTGCTGTCTTTGGCAGGGAAATTGCACCAAGCTGAATTGTATAACGAATGCAAAGCTGCGGAACGGATACTCCGTATTTTTCTGCTATTTTTGCAATTTCCGGCTGTTTCAGGATCTCACCATGTCCGATCGGTGAATATGCTTCTACTGCAATTCCGTTTTTCTGGCAGTATTCTACCAGTTCAAGTGAGGTATTGCTGATATGAAGCAGGATCTGGTTGACCATCGGTTTGATCTCTGCTGTTTCCATCAGGCTCTCAATATCTCCGATCTGGAAATTGGAGACACCGATCGCTTTTAATTTACCGGCTTTGTATGCGTCTTCCAGAGCTTTCCATGCCGCACGGTTTCCTTCTACATAACGGTTCTCTGACTGATTCACTTCTACCCATGGCTGCGGGCTGTGAATGATCATCATATCCAGATAATCAAGACCCATTTTTTCCAGAGTTTCATCAATACTTCTGGCTGCATCTTCATATGTCTTGTGCTCTGCAGCAACTTTGGATACAACAAAAAGTTCCTCTCTCGGAATACCACAGGTTCTGACACCCTCTCCAACGCCACGCTCATTTCCATAAGCCTGCGCAGTATCAATATGACGATATCCGATTTCTACCGCTGCCTTTACCGCATCCGCAACCTTATCGTCATCAATAAACCAGGTTCCCAGTCCCAGCTGAGGGATCTCAACGCCATTGTTAAGTTTTAAAGTATTTGTATACATAATGTAACCTCCTCGTTCTTCTTTTAGGCTCATTCTAATACCTCAACTTAACTTCAGGTCAAGAGTTTTTGTGCGCTTTTTTGTGTGCTTTTCGAAAATTTTATATTTTACAGATATTCCCCGAGCATCTGAGAAACACATTCCTGTATGCTGTCTATAATTTTCTCACAATTACCCTTTCTCATTCCCGCTGCGATACCTACTGCCAGAAGTTCTTTCCTGCCCGGATTTCTTCCGTTTCCATCAACAGTTGTTGTATGCTCTCCATAATAAGTATTACTATAAGTAAGATCATACGCCGGACTTAGTCTCCACTGATCATTTACTTCGTCATATAAATATGTGAAATTCTTTGAATGATCGTCCCGGTTATGTGCAAATACATTAAAACACATCCTGCGGAACATATTTTCCACATCCTCATGATTATCTCTGGTCAGAATCTTTGTAAGTTTCATCAGACTATGATAATCCAGACTTGGCTGTTCAAAATCCAGTTCCAGAAGCGCCGCTGCTGTCAGCATATGAATTCTCTTTCTATTAGTCACTCTGTCAAATCGTCTGATTCCAAAATAACCCTTACATTTATCTGATGGAAAAAGCCTCGTTTCACTCATTGAAATGCCACTTTATGATCAGCTGTCATTGCCAGTGTTCCTACAAGTCTTTCGTCATAGTATACCTGCAATGCATTATCTTGTCTCATTTATGACCTCCTGAATATCCCTGTAAGGTACCGTCGTAAAAAGATTTCTGAGTTCATCTGCTATATCCAGTGCAATAGCAATCTTTGTGAGTGATATCAGTGAAATCTGTCCTGAAGTCTCAAATCTTTTGATCGAACCATAACTTACCCCACTCATAGAAGCCAGTTTCTCCTGAGAAACAGAACGACGCTTTCTGATATTCCGCACCCTTTGTGCAAGTTTCTGATCAAGTTCCTCTGGTGTTTCCCATACAAACTGTTCCATATCTTCTCCCCTTAATTTATTGCTAATATTTTATCTAAAACAGTCATTTTCTATTCAAATAAGATAATATATTGTACGTAATTATTTTATCATTTATACCATCTAAATACAATCTTTCAGTCTTATTACATATAAAAAACAGATGCAGGTCATGTCAATTCACAACTTGCATCTGTTTCTTTATCTTTTCCTTAATTCACTTTTTTCTCCGCACGATTCAGATAAATAAAGAATCCTACATTCAAGATGATTCCTGTTACTGTTGCGACCGGTGCAGCCAGACCGATCTTTGTCAGGCTTGCATTGGGCTGGATACTCATAAAATATGCCAGCGGCAGACGCACCAGAAGTGTCTGGATCAGCCCCTGGGCCATAACCCAGACTGTCTTGTTATTTCCATTGAAATAACCGACCATACTGAACATGATCGCTGTCACGATCGTTTCCGGTGCAAATCCTTTCAGATAATCATATCCGTTCTGGATAACCGCTGCATCGGTTGAGAAAAATCCTGCCAGCATATCTCCCTTAAACATAACAAGGAGGAACACCAGGCAGCCGACAGCCAGTCCTACACCGATTCCGGTAAACATGGACTGTTTTGCACGTTTTTTCTTTCCCGCTCCTACATTCTGAGAAACAAAAGATGCCATGGACTGCATCAGTGCACTTGGTACCAGCATCGCAAAGCTTACGATCTTGCAGGCAACACCGTAACCGGAAGAAGCCTCCAGTCCGAGTCGATTGACAAACGCACAGAGTGCCAGGAAAGAAATCTGTGTCAGAAATTCCTGCAATGCCAGCGGAATACCGATCTTGAGGAATTTTTTGCACTGTGGATTCAGTCGAAAATCTTTCTTCGTGATCTTAAACGGAAGATCTTTTTTAAGGAGAAGCATTATCGCAAATACAACGCTGAGTGCCTGTGCAGTCACTGTTGCGATTGCCGCACCTGATGCATCCATGTGAAGTCCTGCGACCAATACCAGGTCACCGATCACATTGACGATACATGCCACCAGAACAAACAGAAGTGGCGAATTACTGTCTCCAAGTCCACGGAAGATTGCGGACAACAGGTTATACGCTACAATAAAGAAAATTCCGCCACCACAGATCCTTACATAACTGGATGTCAGGTCAACAGCTTCCACCGGTGCCTGCATCAGCACAGAAATCGGACGTGCCAAAAATACCATTACAAAAAACAGTACAACGGACATAATTGTAAATACAATTGCACCACCACCGATGACTGCGCCGATTCGTTCAGGTCTCTTTTCGCCTAAGTAACGGGCAATCAGAACTGTGATACCCATTGCAAACTGAATTACTACAAAAGTAACCAGATTAAGCACCTGGCTTCCTGTTGAAACTGCAGAAAGTCCGGATGTTGAACCAAATCTTCCTACTACCAGAAGGTCAACTGCACCATACGCTGCCTGCAGGATCAATGCACCAAGAACGGGCATCATAAAGGCGACCAGTTTTTTCAAAATACTTCCCTGCGTAAAATCTGCTTTATCATTTATCATAATGAGTCCTCCTCTCGCACATGATCTGGTAAAATTTCTCGATGGTACGGATCATACAGTCTGCATCTTCTTCTGAAATATCACTCAGATCCGCAGACAGCTCACCGAAGTAATGCTCATCATACTTATGAAAAAGTTTCCTTCCTTCTTCTGTGATGGATATGTAAGTGACACGTCCGTCATCCGGGGATGCGATCTTGCTGAGATAGCCTTTTTTCTCCATCTCCTTGACTGTTCTGGTCACTCCCGGCCGCGGAATGTTCAGCTCATCGCTGATATCAGATACTTTTACATGAACATCCCGTTTCTCCAGTGACTGGATCACATCCAGATACTGAATATAAGACGGCATCACACCCTGAGGCAGCGGCGGCAGCATCTCCCTGATCCGCTTCGCCTGATAACATGCATCAAGCATCTCCTTGATCTTCTTATTGGTCATGTTGCATTCTCCCTATATAGTTATCTTTGTTAATTACCTTTGATAATTATATAAGGATTTGAGGATTTGTCAAGAACTATCGAGCAAAAAAATATCGCTTTACCATCACTTAGACAGCAAAC
>CAVBVT010000175.1:0-4070 GCA_963598855.1 Eggerthellaceae bacterium | reverse complement strand
AACCTGAACCGTTTTATCCGCGTGTTCCGAATGGAGAAGGCAAAAGAGCTACTTTGCACAACGAATATGAAAGTAGCCATGGTCAGCGAAAAGGTAGGATTCGCTAATTCTTCCTATTTTTGCCGCAGTTTCCGGGAATACTATGGAAGCAGCCCGGAGTCCTACAGGAAGGGAAATGTAGAGGATGAAGAAACTTCTGAAGAAGTATAAAAATATGAAATACCGATACAAGCTGACCATCCTTCTTGTTGTGGCCAGTCTTGTGCCTATGACTGTACTGGCTCTGTACAGCCACAGCCATATGAGCAGCCTTGTGCGAAAAAACGAGATGGAAGATATGTATTCCATCTTAGAGCAGACAAGGGAAAATATTGACGGTCAGATGGAAATTTATGTGAGCCTTCTTAATTACCTTACTTATTCTCCGGAAATTCTGGAAGTGATCGAGAATAAGGATATGGATCGGTATACCGCTTATGAACAGTATACAGAGGTGGTAGATCCGCTTCTTACTGTGCCAAAATCCTATCACGATGCTATTCTTGGAATTCAGCTCTTTGCAGAGAGTATTCCTGTGCGCCATGAATATACACTGGTTCCGCTGGATGAAATGTACGGGGAATGGTGGAGCAGCAAATTGGACGGAAGCGTGACAGCACAGTGGATCGTAGACCGTGATAGTCGGCAGATCGCGGCAGTGCGTGAGATCTATAATGGAAAAAAACGTGACGCAGTTCTTTGCATTACTCTTGATTATGAAAAAGCTTTCCGGCCTTTTGCCAATATTATTGAGAGAAATTCCGGCGGCATGGTGGTAGATAAGCAGAAAAATGTGGTTTATCACGGGGAAAATCTGGCTGCCAGTGATATTTCCGCCCAGAAAAGTACCGAAAAAAAGCTGGACAGGCTCAGGGATGAATATACTTATGTCAGCACCAACGGTCACGAAACAAGATGGACCTATTATTTTTATAAGCCGCCTGCAGTGATCGAGAGTTCTGTCTCAAAACTTCTGATCAGTGAAATTCCGCTGATCGGCCTCTGCGTTGTGCTTATCATTGTTCTGGGAATGGCTTTTTCCAAACTGTTTACCAGAAATATTGAACTGCTTACCAGAAATATGGAGCAGGTCAATCAGGGAAGCCGCGAGGTTACGGTTTACAGCGATTCACAGGACGAGGTGGGGCAGCTGGTGAGGAGTTTCCGTCATATGATGGATGAGATCAACCGGCTGATCGAAGAGGTTTATGAGAATAAGATCGCGCTCAAGGAATTTGAACTGAAAGCTCTGACTGCGCAGATCAATCCTCATTTTCTGTATAATTCGCTTTCTATTATAAACTGGATGGCAATCAAAAGCAGACAGAAGGAAATCAGCCGTGTGACACTGTCACTTTCTACCTTTTACCGGACTGCGCTGAGTAAAGGCGCGGACATGGTAAGCGTGGAGAACTGTATCCGTAATATTGAGGCTTATCTGGAAATCCAGCTGATCATGCATGATAATGATTTCAAGGTGGAGTGGAATATCGACCCGTCTGTGCAGCAGGAACTGGTTCCAAAGCTTATTTTGCAGCCTGTTGTGGAGAATGCGCTGGAGCATGGCCTTGATGTGAAAGAAGAAGGGGAAAAAATCCTCAGGCTTTCTTTTAAAGAGGATGGCGGTGACGTGGTTATCCAGGTAGAGGATAACGGAATGGGAATGGAACAGGAACAGGCAGAGAAGCTGATCACCTACCAGGCTAAGGGTTATGGATTAAAGAATGTCAATGACCGTATGTGCATTTTATATGGAGAGAAATATGCCATCCGGATCTTAAGCCAGGTTGGGGAAGGAACCAGAGTTGAGATGAGAATTCCGGGAAAGGAGAAAAAAGATGAGGAGGACTAGCCTGAAAAACGGGATGGTTCTGATGCTGGGTGCAGTGCTTTTTCTTACAGGATGTACTTACGGTGAGAAAAAAAGCCGGGATACGGGCACGAGAGTCCAGACGATCCGGAAGCAGGAGGCATGGAAAGAGGCCGAAACTTCTCCCTTGAAAAAATATCCTGAAACAGTGACATATACTCTGGGTCAGATGAAAGGAACAAACAATTCCAATCTGCCGGATGGGGAGACGTATGAGGATAACGCCTATACCCGGTATCTGAAAAAAGTCCTTAATGTACAGAATAAGAATATTTTCATGGAAAGCGAAGAACGGTATGATGAGGCGTTGAATATTCTGGTAAAAGACCGGAACCTGCCGGATGTTTTTTTGGTGTCTGACAGGGAAACGCTGGAGGAACTGGCTGAAAATGATCTGATCGAAGATCTGACGGATGTATATAAAAACTGTGCGTCAGACAGGATCAGGGAGATGTACGAAAGCTATGGAGGCGAACTTCTGGAATCCGGAACTTTTGACGGAAAGCTTCTTGCTCTTCCGGAAACTGCTATTGACCATGGCCCGCAGCTTTTGTGGCTTCGTCATGACTGGATGGAACAGCTTGGACTTGCAGAACCGGAAACACTGGAAGATGCTTTTTCTGTGATCCAGGCTTTTCAGGAGAATCAGATGGGCGCAGAGGGAGATGAAGAGCCGGTAGGTCTGGTGTGTGATCCGGATCTTGTGGGAACTGTCAGTACCAGTTATTCTATGGATGCCATATTCGAAAATTTCGGGGCGTATCCTGAGCAGTGGATCCGCAATTCTGAGGGGGAGATCGTGTATGGATCACTGACTGAGGAGACGAAGAACGCACTGTCCTGTTTGCGCGATCTTTATAACAGAGGAATCCTGGATCCGGATTTTGCACTGCGTGCACAGAATAATATCCGGGATCTTATTGTGGAGGGGAAATGCGGGGCTTTTTTCGGGCTCTGGTGGACACCTAACAATCCTTTAATGGATGAATACCGACAGAATAAAAATGCGGACTGGCAGCCTTATTACCTGACTTCTGATGCCAGACGGCGGGTTGAAGTGTATTCTACATTCCGGGATAATAAATATGTAGTTGTGCGCAAAGGGTACGAGCACCCGGAGATCGTGATGAAGATCGTGAGTGTTCTGTTTGATTATTCCCGTTATAAGGCCGATGATGCAGAGGAAATGAATGATTATTTTGCCCTGAATGTAGATCCTACGGCCAGACCGCTGATGATCAACGTAGATTATAATGAAGCTACTTATATGGTGACAAGGCATATCAGGGAAGCTCTTTACGGTTCCAGGACACGGGAGGAACTCAGTGCTATCGAGGCTTCGTATTTTGACGTATGCAAAAAATATCTCAGCACAGATTCTCCGTCTGTGGAGGAGTGGGCTGCCTATAAATCCAGGATCGCGGCAGTGGGGCTTCTTGTAGATGCTTCTTATCATCCGCCGGAGAGAAAATATATGGGTGACGGGGACAATGAGATCCCGCAGACTTTGCAGCAGCTGGAGAAAAAGGCTTTTATCCAGATCATTATGGGGAAAAAACCTGTGAGTTATTTTGATACGTTTGTGAAGGAGTGGTATCGCAAAGGCGGCGAGGTTCTGACAGAGTGTGTACGTAGTGGAAAAATGTCCGGGACAGATTAAGGGGGTATGTCCTGGATTTTTTTTGCATTTCTGATAAAAGGAAGCAAGAAAATATATACGTGCTAAAATATTACTTTTAAAGGACGCCTCCTATTCTAACGAGGCCATTGCTGATAAACTTGACATAACAGTTCCTACAGTCCGGTTGTGCCTCAAAAAAATACTCTGCTGCTGGCATTGAAAATGCTTTAAATGACTGCAATGGAAAAGGCCGCAAACAGGAAATATCGGATGATGATATTACCTGGGTAATCAGTAAAGCCTGACAAAAGCCAACGGATTATGGGTATTTTGCTGAATTTTGGTATCCTGCAAGCTTTACACGTTTTATCCAGTCTCTTGCAGTAGAAGAAGGGCATCCCCGCCTGGAACACGTTTCGGAATATTCGCTTAGAAAAATCCTGGCAAATGCAAAAAGTTCCTGGCTGAATATGGTAGAAGGTTTTTTCGGCAAGCTTACAAAACAGATGTTACATGGGCTGCGTGTCAATAGTAAAGAAG
>CAVBVT010000174.1:0-4083 GCA_963598855.1 Eggerthellaceae bacterium | reverse complement strand
ACATCATAAACTATTAGTAAAATGGGGATCTTTTTTCTTAAAAGCGAAATCTCTGCCAAAAGCGAAATTCTTATTAAGGGAAATTTTTACAAAAGAATGGGTTTTACAGAAAACTTCTTGTTAATGCTATAAGTCTGGACGTATAATATAGAAAAAGAAAGAAATCACAGAGGAGAGTTTGTTATGAAATACCATTCAGTCATGGATCTGCACACCCACACAGTTGCCAGCGGACATGCTTACTGTACACTTCGGGAGATGGCAAAAGCTGCCTCAGACAAAGGTCTTGAGCTTCTTGGCATTACAGAACATGCGCCGAAAATGCCTGGAACCTGCCACAAATTTTATTTTCAGAATATCAAAGTTGTACCAAGAGAAATGTATGGCATCCAGCTTCTTCTGGGATCAGAAGTAAATATCCTGGACGCAGCAGGAACTGTAGATCTGGAGCAGAAAACGTTGGAGAAGCTGGACGTGGTGATCGCAAGTCTTCACGTTCCCTGTATCCGTCCGGGCAGCAGAGCAGAGAATACGGAAGCTTATCTTAATGCCATGAAGAATCCTTACATTAATATTATTGGCCATCCGGATGACGGAAGATATGAGATCAATTATGAAGCACTGGTACAGGGCGCAAAAGAATACGGCAAAGTCCTGGAGCTTAACAATCATTCCATGGATCCGGACTGCACCAGAGAGAATGCAGTGGAGAATGACACTGCCATGCTGAATTACTGCAAAAAATATCAGGTACCGGTTGTCATGGACAGTGATGCCCATTTTGATCTGCTGATCGGGGAATTTGATCTTGCCAGAGAATTGCTGACAAAGCTGGATTTCCCGGAAGAGCTGGTGCTGAACCGTTCCGTTGATGCTGTGAAGAAATATGTGAACCGTAAGTTTTAAGTGACAGACGGTTGGGAAGAAAGTCCTGGGGAAAAATCTCCGGGGCTTTTTTTGCGTCAGCGGGAGTTATCTGGAAACAATATACTGGCAAAAAACAGGAAAGATTATAAAATGGCGGAAATATGTAAAAAATCAGACGTTTCGGACACATGCTCCAACGAATTGACGGTATATCAAAAAAACTTCTGAAAAAAGTTGTCAAAATTGAATAAAATGCTTGAAATTTGCATGGAAATTTAGTAAAATGTGAACATATTAAGTAAGACAAACAGGGAGGTATTACATATGGACGTTTTCAGAACAGACCGAATCAGAAATGTAGTCCTATTAGGTCATGGTGGCGCAGGCAAGACAACACTGGCTGAGGCAATGGCTTATCTGGCAGGTATGACCAGCAGACTCGGACGTGTTGAGGATGGCAATACTGTCAGCGATTATGACAAGGAAGAAATAAAGAGACATTTTTCCATCACAACTTCTTTGATTCCGGTACCATGGGATAAGATGAAAGTAAATGTGCTGGATACACCTGGATATTTCGATTTTGTGGGAGAAGTAGAGGAAGCAGTCAGTGCAGCAGATGCAGCGATCATCGTTGTTTCCGGTAAGGCCGGTGTTCAGGTAGGAACACAGAAGGCATGGAATCTCTGCGAGAAATATAAACTTCCGCGTATGATCTTTGTTACAGATATGGACGTGGATGATGTCAGCTATCGTGAGGTCGTGGAAGAGCTGACAGAACTGTACGGAAAGAGGATCGCTCCCCTTCATTTCCCGATCCGTGAGGACGGCAAGTTTGTAGGATATGTCAATGTTGTGAAACAGGCCGGAAGAAGATACATTGACAAGGCCGGCAAGGAAGAATGCCCGGTTCCTGATTACCTGACCGAATACCTGGAGAAATATCATGAAACCCTGATGGAATCTGTTGCAGAGACAAGCGAAGAGTTTATGGATCGTTATTTTGAGGGAGATACATTCTCTGTAGCTGAGGTTTCTGCAGCCATTGCAACGAATGTACAGGATGGAAGTATTGTTCCTGTATGTATGGGATCACCTGTGAACCTTCGCGGCGTATCCAACCTTCTTGATGATATCTGCGGATACTTCCCGAACCCGAGCGGACGCTCCTGCAACGGTATCGCACAGAAGACCAATGAGATCTTTGAAGCTAACTATGATTTTGCCAAGGCGAAATCTGCTTATGTATTTAAAACCATCGCTGATCCGTTCCTTGGTAAATATTCTCTGATCAAGGTATGCTCCGGTGTACTGAAATCTGATGATACACTTCTTAATGTAGAGAAGGGAACAGAGGAGCGTGTAAATAAGCTCTATGTACTGGAAGGCTCCAAGCCGATCGAAGTACCGGAACTTTTTTCAGGTGATATCGGTGCCATTGCCAAACTTGGCAGCGTGCAGACAGGCGACAGCCTTGCAACCAAGGCAAACCCGATCCTTTATCCGAAGGCAGTTCTTTCCACACCATATACATATAAGAGATTTAAGGCAGTGAAGAAGGGCGAAGAGGATAAGATTGCGCAGTCACTTGCCAAGATGATGAGTGAGGACAAAACTCTTAAGGTTGTCAATGACAGTGCCAACCGCCAGAGCCTGATCTATGGTATGGGCGATCAGCATCTTGATATCGTAGTAAGCAAGCTGAAAGAACGCTATAAAGTAGACGTTGAACTTTCCAAACCGAAGGTTCCATTCCGTGAGACACTTCGCAAGAACTCCGATGTGGAAGGCAAACATAAGAAACAGTCCGGCGGACACGGACAGTATGGTCATGTTAAGATGCGTTTTGAGCCGTCTGGTGATCTGGAGACTCCTTATGTATTTGAGCAGGTTGTTGTCGGCGGTGCAGTTCCGAAGAACTACTTCCCTGCAGTTGAGAAGGGACTTCAAGAATGTGTTCAGAAAGGACCTCTTGCTGCATATCCTGTAGTTGGCGTGAAGGCTACTCTTTATGATGGATCTTATCATCCGGTAGATTCTTCCGAGATGGCATTTAAGATGGCAACGATCCTTGCATTCAAGAAAGGTTTCATGGAAGCTTCTCCTGTACTTCTTGAGCCGATCATCTCCATGAAGGTGACAGTTCCGGATAAATATACAGGTGATGTTATGGGCGATCTCAACAAGAGACGTGGCCGTGTTCTTGGAATGAACCCGGATCATGAAGGCAATACCATTATCGAGGCAGATGTTCCGCTGCTTGAGATCTATGGATATTCCACAGTACTTCGTTCCATGACAGGCGGAAGTGGAGATTTCTCTTATGAGTTTGCACGTTATGAGCAGGCTCCGAACGACATTCAGGAGAAAGAGATCGTAGCACGCGCAAGCAAGGTTGAGGGTGCTGACGAATAAGAAGGTATACACGAATATCTTATGGGGGTAGGATATAGAGTTGACAGGCTGCAGCATTTGCTGTAGCCTGTTTTTGAGTGCAACTGTGTATGGCATGCGGCAAAGAAGGCTGCAAATATATGTTGCAGCAGCATAAGTAAAAAAGAAAGAGAGAGGATAAAATAATGTTGGTATGTGATTATATCGTAAAACAGATTGATGGAGATTACGCACATCTTCAGCGCGTAGACCAGCCGGAAGAAGAACTGAAGGTCGTTGCAAGAGCACTGCTGCCTGCGGAGATCTATGAAGGCTGTGAACTGCATTATGAGTTGATGCAGTATTCCATGAAATGATACGGCTGCAGGACATCGCAGATATGGCCGGGGTCAGCCGTACAACTGTATCCAATGTGATCAACGGGAATACGAAACGGGTTTCCCAGAGCACTATTGACCGGATCACAGCGATCCTGAAAGAACAGAATTACGTTCCTCACATGGGATCTATGATGCTTTCCGGTCATGGATCAAGGATCATTGGAGTGGTTCTCGGTTTTTCTTTTATTCATGGCATGCAGTCCCTTCAGGACTCTTTTGTGGGAGAAATTACCGGAACACTGCAGGTGGAAGCGGAGAACAGAGGCTACTACATCATGCTCATTGGCGGGGAAAAGATTGATAATGTGGTAGATATGGCATCTCGATGGAATGTGGAAGGTCTTATTATTATGATTAGGGTGTCAAAAGGTACGCCTCATGAACCTTGAAAATTTCATATAAACCAACAAATCATCCTCTATAGATGGTATAATAGTCTCAG
>CAVBVT010000173.1:0-4114 GCA_963598855.1 Eggerthellaceae bacterium | reverse complement strand
AATGCAGTAGTGGGAGAAGCAAGAATCCCCCTGCTTTAGCTGTGGGGAGTGTCAATTGATATCATAGACAAAAACGGCAATCTCACCGGCCAGACGGTAGAACGAAGCACTGCCCATGCACAGGGCATTCTCCATCGGACTGCCCATATCTGGATCATCCGCACAGAGCAGGGCAGAATACAGATCCTTCTCCAGAAAAGATCCGAGAACAAGGATTCTTTTCCAGGGAAATTCGACACTTCATCAGCTGGCCATATCCAGGCAGGGGACGAACCGCTGGAATCTGCACTGAGGGAACTGGAAGAAGAACTTGGAATCCATGCCAGCCCCGAAGAACTTTGGTTTGCCGGAACTTTTCCAATATCTTTTGCAAAAGAATTTCATGGAAAAATGTTTCGGGATGAAGAAATTGCATTTGTCTATATTTATGATCAGCCAGTAGATATCAACACTCTCACTCTTCAAAAAGAAGAAGTAGAAGAAGTACAGTGGTTTGATCTGGAAGAAACGTATCAGCAATGCAAACATCATAATGAGAAATTCTGTGTTCCACAGGGAGGCATCTCTCTTGTACGGGAATTTATAAAAAAACAGTAATTGTTCGTTATTGTTTCAAATATGGAGTTTTATGTTCAATTTTTTTAAAGCCCACACAATCCCGTCTTCATCATTTCTCTTTGTTACAAAAGAAAATCGTTTCTGCAGTTCCAGCGGGGCATTTCCCATCAGGATTCCGTATCCGACAGCATTGAGCATTTCCACATCATTATAATTATCTCCGAAAGCTGCTGTACAGTTAAGAGGAATTTTCCGTATCTGACAGAGATATTTTACAGCTTCCGCTTTATTTACTCCTCCAGCCATGATTTCCAGAAGTGTATCAGAAGATTTTGCGATCGAAAGATGCGGGAAATGTTTTTTCAGGATGTATTCTGTCTCAGACATAAATTCCGGATCACATATGCACAGGATCTTGTCAACTGTCGCGGAAGAATACTGTTTAATTAAACATATAAAAGGAGACATGAAAAAACAGGACAGGGAACTTTCTTCTGTAAAAAGGCGTGAGCAGATCCTGGAGATTCTTCATAAAGAAGACCGGATAACTGTAAAAGCAATGGTTGAAATGTTTGGGGTATTGGATATGACCATCCGAAGAGATTTCCATGTGCTGGAGGAACAGGGGCTTGTTAATGTCCATTATGGAGGAGCCAGCCTGCGAAAAGCATATTCCATGGGACAGAGTTTTTCCACACGCCAGGAAAAACTTTACCGGAACAAACTGGAAATCGCCAGAAGAGCAGCTGCTTATATAAAGGAAGGAGAAGTGCTGTTCCTGGATACCAGTACGACCCTTCTTCTGATGCTGCGTTTTTTGCCAGATCTGAATCGTACAGTTGTGACGAATTCGTTTCCTGTAATGGAAGAACTTTACGGAAATCCAAAGATCCATCTTCACATGGCACCAGGTATCTATCAGGAAGAATATGCAGGACCGCTGGACTATTCTACCGCGGAATACGTATCCAGATTTCATTATGATAAGGCATTTTTCGGAGCCAGTGCAGTAGATGCTTCTTTTGGGGCATCAGCCACAAGGGAAATTGAAGCGGCAGTAAAACGTTGTGTATATGCTAATGCGGACAAGAATTATCTCTTGGCCGATCACACTAAATTTGGGAAAAAGAATCTCATAAAATACAATGATATCAGTGATTACCAGCTGATCTTCACAGATGATGAACTGGATCCGGAGCAGAAAAATAAAATGCTCCAGCATGGTGGAAAGATATGTGTATGCTAAAATAAACATGAAAATTCCCGGCAGAACAAAAGAGCAGCAGAATCACGAAAAATTTTCGGATTATTTATAAAATTCGCACTTGTATGTGCATATAAGATATGATACCATAAAATAAACTTAATTTTTTGTAATAAATACACAAAAAAGGAGGAACCGACATGCGCCCAATGAGAGAAAAAATGCATACAGGAGAGTTATATCTGCCTAATGATGATGAGATCTTCCAGGATCAGATCAAGAAGCTTGATCGTCTTTACGATTTTAATATGACACGTCCAACACAGCTGGATAAAAGAAAAGAAATACTGAAAGAGATGTTTGCAGAGATTGGCGAGGACTGCTATATCGAGCCGCCGCTTCATGCAAATATGGCAGGTGCGTACGTTCATTTTGGAAAAAATGTCTATGCTAATTTTAATCTGACATTGGTAGATGACGGTCATATTTATATTGGTGATCACACCATGATCGGACCTAACGTAACCATTGCAACTGCCGGCCATCCAATCCTTCCGGAGCTTCGGAAAAAGGGTTATCAGTTTAATATGCCGGTACATATCGGAAAGAACTGCTGGCTGGGATCGGGAGTAGTAGTACTGCCGGGAGTTACCATTGGTGACAATGTAGTAGTTGGAGCAGGAAGTGTTGTAACCAAGGATCTGCCGTCCAACGTGGTTGCAGTAGGCAATCCATGCAAGGTATTACGAGAAGTAAACGAACACGATAAAGAATACTATTTTAAAGACAGAAAGATTGACTACTCCGAGATTGTGTAAAGTATTTCAATAGAAAAAGAAGCAAGTTGATGGGAACAGGAATGGATGAGGACCTGTCTGACGCTAAAAGAAAAGAGGAATAGTTATGGGAATGAATGAAACACCGTCAGCAGACCGTGTACATATCGGTTTTTTTGGCAAAAGAAATGCAGGAAAATCCAGTATTGTAAATAAAGTGACAGGTCAGGAACTGGCTGTGGTTTCCGATGTGAAAGGAACTACCACAGATCCGGTAAGTAAGGCCATGGAGCTGCTTCCTATGGGGCCGGTGGTAATTATTGATACACCAGGGATTGACGATGAAGGCCATCTTGGAGAACTTCGTGTCCGCAAGGCGAAACAGGTACTGAACAGAGTGGATGTGGCAGTTCTTGTAGTAGATGCCACAGTTGGAAAGACAAGTGTGGATGAGGAACTGATTCATATTTTTAAAGAAAAGGAAATTCCCTATCTGGTTGTTTATAATAAGGCAGATCTGCTGGAAACAACAGATAAGAACAAATTTTCTTCAGAAAATAAACCAGACCAGGATCATGAATCTCAGAACACAGAGCAATCGATCTATGCCAGTGCAGCCACAGGTCAGAATATCTATGAGCTGAAGGAAAAGATCGCAAATCTGGCAGTAACCGATGACCTGAAGCTACGTCTGGTAGGAGATCTTCTGGAGTCATCCGACTTCGCAGTTCTTGTTGTTCCCATTGATAAAGCTGCACCAAAAGGCCGGCTGATCCTTCCGCAGCAGCAGACCATCCGTGATGTTCTGGAAGCAGGAGCAGCAGCCATTGTGATTAAGGAGAACGAGCTGAAAAACACACTGGAAACTCTGGGAAAGAAGCCAAAACTTGTGATTACGGATAGTCAGGTTTTTGCCAGAGTCAGTGAAGAAACTCCGGAGGATATCTGGCTTACTTCATTTTCTATTTTGTTTGCCAGATTTAAGGGAAATTTAAAGACAGCGGCAGCCGGGGCAGCAGCACTGGATCGCCTGAAAGATGGTGATAGGATACTGATTTCTGAGGGCTGTACCCACCACAGACAATGTGATGATATCGGAACAGTCAAGCTCCCCAGATGGATCCGTAATTATACAGGCAAAGATCTGGAGTTTGAATATTCCTCAGGAAGAGAGTTCCCGGAAGATGTAACGAAATACAGTCTGATCGTTCACTGTGGCGGATGTATGCTTAATGAAAGAGAAATGCGCTACCGTCAGAAATGTGCAGCAGACCAGGGAATCCCGATCACTAATTACGGAATTGCGATCGCTTATATGCAGGGAATTTTGAAACGCTGTGTGGAGATGTTCCCGGATGTAAAGAAAGAATTGGAATGAATTTAAGCGAGTCAGGAAAGCTCCTCTGTGGGAGTGCGAATATATGTTTGATTTACTACAATTATAAGGCGATGGCATCTTGCAGCATTAAAAAAACAGAGTAGAAATATTGAATTTAAAATAAAAATCCAGTAAATAAGAATTTTAGTAAAGAAGCAGAATGGAACTGTACAATAACGCTTAAGGCAATTACTGCAG
>CAVBVT010000172.1:0-4135 GCA_963598855.1 Eggerthellaceae bacterium | reverse complement strand
CTCCATATATCTGCCACATTTACTACAGTTAATTCCGAGTAGTTATTGGACTTTGATTTGTCTTGCAACCTTATCCTTAACTATAGCCTCATGTGATTTCTGTTCGTCAGACCAGAGATTTGCCTCCACCTTCCTTCAGATTCCACCTCGCGATGGACACCCTTGGTCTTGGCTATATCCTTCCCACTACCAGGGCGGATTAGGAACTTTCATCCTTTAGCGACGTGCGCCGCCAGGCGCACAAGAAATAATGCACCTGCCGGAAATTCAGCAGGTGCATTATTTTTGAATATGCTCATTTCATTAGAGGATTTTATCTTGTGGGCGAACCTTTATGATCCGCTCTGTATAATATAGATTCATTCACGAAGTCTTTATTATGCCTCCGTACTTCCTTCCCATGTGCCGACTTTTCTCTTTCCGGAAGACTCGTCGAACCAGTGAGTTGTAACCGTTTTTGCTCTTGTGAAGAAACGGTATCCATCTCTTCCGAGAACATGAAGATCACCAAAGAAGGAGTCTTTATTTCCGGAGAATGGGAAGTATGCTGTCGGAACTGGAATGCCAACGTTGATTCCTACCATACCGCCGTCTGTCTCCATAGCGAATTTACGGCTGTAGTATCCGCTCTGTGTAAAGATACAGGAACCATTTGCAAACGGATTAGCGTTCATGATCTTGATTCCCTCTTCATAATCTTTCACACGTTTGATACATGTAACAGGTCCGAAGATCTCGCGGTTTCCTACTGTCATCTCTGGTGTTACATGGTCAAGGATTGTCGGTCCCACAAAGAATCCGTTCTCATATCCAGGAACTACTACATTACGTCCGTCAAGAACAAGCTCTGCGCCCTCATCGATACCTTTCTGGATCCAGTTGCAGATCTTCTCTTTATGTCCGGCATTTACAACCGGGCCAAGGTCTGTATCTTCATCGTAAGCACATCCGAGTTTCATAGCTTCTGCTTTCTTCTTAAGAAGTGAAACGAACTCGTCTGCGATGCTCTCCTGTACGCATACAACCGGAAGAGCCATACATCTCATACCAGCACATCCATATGTAGAGTTGATGATGGCATTTACAGTTGCCTCAAGGTTGCAGTCCTCAAGAACAAGTGCATGGTTCTTAGCTTCACACTGAGCCTGAACACGTTTGCCATGAGCTGCTGCTTTGGAATATACCTGTTTACCAACGCCTGTTGTTCCTACGAATGTGACAGCTTTTACTCTCTCATCTGTAAGAAGGATATCAGCCTCTACACGGCTGCAGGTTACAAGGTTTACAACACCTTTCGGGAATCCGCCTTCTTTGTAGAAGAGCTCCATGATTCTCATAGATGTAAGAGGTGTCTGGGAACTAGCCTTCAGTACGACTGTATTTCCGCATGCAATAGAAAGCGGAACCATCCAGCCCCATGGGATCATTGCAGGGAAGTTCATCGGAACAATACCAGCAGTTACTCCAAGTGGTTTACGATATGTAGCTGTATCATAGCCTGTTGTTACCTGCATTGCAGCATCGCCCTGGATCATGGTCGGAAGTGCACATGCCTCTTCTGTAGGCTCGATTGCTTTCTGAACGTCGCCTCTTGCTTCTTTAATATTCTTTCCAAGCTCTTTCGCACAAAGTACGGAAAGCTCTTCTTTATGTGCATAAAGGATATCTCTCCATTTAAACATGTACTGCTGTCTCTTAGCCAGTGAAAGTGCTGACCATTCCGGATATGCAGCCTGTGCAGATGCGATCGCTTCCTCTACCTCATCTGGTGTACAGCATGGAACCTGTGCGATCACCTCACCTGTACTGGAATCTGTTACATCCATGTATTTCTCTGCTTTGGACTCTTTCCACTCACCATTTACACAGTAACCCATTTTTCTGATCTCAGCCATTTTAATAAT
This sequence comes from Eggerthellaceae bacterium, assembly GCA_963598855.1. GTDB lineage: Bacteria > Bacillota > Clostridia > Lachnospirales > Lachnospiraceae > Blautia_A. Next base: position 2,231 of record CAVBVT010000172.1, on the reverse strand, counting down.
GCCCCTTTCGTTTTTTAATTTTGTTTCGTGGTTATATTCACGTTCTGTCGTTTTTCTCTGTTATGGTCACATATTATCATTTCTTTTTGTTTTTGTCAATATAGTATGGTTATATTTTGAGTATGTTATTTAAAAACATGTGTTAATTTATTCACATTTTTTATTCTTTTTAAGGTCATGTTAGAAAGTCTTGTATTAGCTGATTTTTGTTTATAATTCCACGTGTTATGTTGTTGTTTTCATTCAACATCAGCTCAAAAGATACTCATTTTTGTTATTTCCATAACAGACAACCGCAGATTCTGGCAGAAAAACTCTTTCTTCCATAACAATTAAGCCTATAAGCTCCCGAAATACATCAATTTTCGTGATTTTACCCCTTATATTTCAATATTTTCACAGTAAGAAAGAAAAACATTTGTACGCGTATTGCGGACACTATTATTTTTCTATAGAATTTATGCCGAAATGCACTTAACACATCAAAAAAAAGCCCTTTGCCAACTGTTTTTTTACCGTCAGACAAAGGACTTTTGTTTGATTCACTTAAATACCATCTGTACAAGCAGCATATACAATACAGTTCCGCCACCAATACTAAGCAGCGTGCTCTTCTTCCACTTATGCAGTATTGCAATAAATACAATTGCGCTCAGCTCTGGCACACCATAATGGCCACTCCCCGGAACATCCTTCAGGCAGTACACTACCAGCAATCCGATCACTGCATACGGCAGCACAGTGCCAAGATATGTGATCACAGCAGGCGGTTCTTTTCCTTCCGGAAAGATGAGAAACGGCAGAAAACGTGTTGTCATCGTACCCAAAACAACCACTGCGATGGTTATGATCTGTTGTGTTATTGTCATTTTATATTTCCTTTCGTCGTGCGGTGTGCTCTATTGCTCCGATATCGTCTTCTCAGACTCTCCCAGTCCCTCTTTTCTTTTATTCTCATCATGCTTTTTCATTCCCATAAAACACAGAATAATAGAGGCCATAGCCGGAAGTATAAAATTATCACTACCGAAGATCATCAGACATATTACCGAGCATCCCGCTCCTACCAGTGCAGGCTTATGATCCTTTGCTTCTTCCCACTGATTGATAAACATAACTACGAATAACGCAGTCATAACGAATTCAATACCAGTCGTATTGAAATGGATCACGTACCCCAGAAGTGCTCCTGCTGTCGCGCCGGTCACCCAGTAAAACTGATTCAGTGCATTGACAAAAAACATAAACCAGCCTCTATCCACACCTTCCGGCGGGTCAACAGTACAGTTAACCGTAAACGACTCATCACACATACCAAAGATAAGATAAAACTTCTTCCAGCCTGTATTTTTGTACTTTTCCAGCATGGAAATGCCATAAAACAGATGTCTTGCATTTACCATCAACGTAAGAAAGAACGCATATACCGGATTAAACGCTGACAAAAGCAGATTCGCTGTAACAAATTCCATGGATCCTGCATAAATAAAAAAGCTCATGCACAACGGATATACAAAAGAAAATCCTTTGCTCCGCATCATAAATCCGTAGGACATCCCAAGGAATAAAAAACCCACACAAATAGGCAGAGTATATGGCAAAGCTGCTTTAAATGCTTTTTTCTTCATACTTCAGATTGATTTCCTTTCTTTGATTTCCACGTTATACTTTACTTTTTCCGTCTGTGGCTGTCAAGAATGTGTACTGAGATTTTTTTGCAATCGTTTTCACTATAAAATTTCATACAAAAACCGCCATATGTTTCACGTGAAACATACAGCGGTCAGATATTACAATTACTCTCTTTTTAATTCACGGTTCTCATCCAGCATAACCGTATCGCCTTCATTAATATCTCTCTCATACAGCAGCCTGTCGTTATGCCGCAGGCTGATCTCCTGTCCATCCTCACTTTCCAGAAGGACTATAGACATAAGTTCCGCCCCTGGCTGCCGTTCTTCGCAGCCAAAATCAATATCTTCTTCTATCCTCATCACTTTATATTTCACAATTAATGTTCCTCCACCTTGCCGGTTATCTCCCTCACCGCATCCTCATACGCGTTCAACGTTCTCTCATTGAACAGTACAAATCGTACAACCTCAAACTTGCCGGGATGTGCTTCGCAAAATTCTTTTACTGTTTTTACAGCAATACGGGCAGCTTTTTCCAGAGGTTGACACTCCCCACAGCTAAAGCAGGGGGATTCTTGCTTCTCCCACTACTGCATT
>CAVBVT010000171.1:0-4201 GCA_963598855.1 Eggerthellaceae bacterium | reverse complement strand
GCCTGCTGCTGCCGCGGCTGTCTGGAGAAATGGCATTATATCCCGAAAGGCCGGGAGCTGACAGAGAAAGAACAGGAATATGTTGTGGATGTGCTGATGACCTGGATCGATCACCAGATGGAAGGTTATCAGCCTCCGGAAAAAATGGATGTATCTTCTGAGAAAAAAGAGAAGGAAGCGGAGTATGAGCAGTTGACGCTGACGTTCTTGTAAAATATAATAAAGAATCATTTCAGAAAATAGTTTCTGATGCTATTGTGCCCGGTATTTTTTATATCGGGCACTTTTTCTGTAACGTTTTCGAAAACAGGGCGTCTTATAAGTGAGAAGGGAGGAAAGAAGAAAACCGATGAACATAGAGGAACTTTACCGGACATATTTTGACATTGTATATCGGTATATCTGTTCCATCTCACAGGATGGACCGCTGGCTGAGGAAGTGACTCAGGAGACGTTTTTTAAGGCTCTGAAAAAAGTAGATCAGTTCCGGGGTGACTGTGATGTGCGGGTGTGGCTTTGTCAGATTGCGAAGAATACGTTGTACGATCATCTGAAAAAACAGAAGAAGCAGTTTCCTGGAGATGAGCAGTTGGAAACAACAGAAAGTGATGGCGGAGAATTTTTTGAAGAAAAACTGGCGCAGCGAAGTCAGGCTCTGGAAATTCATAAAATTCTGCATAGACTTTCAGAACCGTATAAAGAAGTTTTTTCACTGCGGACATTCGGAGAGCTTAAGTTTAGTGAGATTGGAATGCTTTTTGGAAAAAGTGAAAACTGGGCACGGGTGACTTATTACCGTGCGAGAGTAAAGATCAGAGAGGAGCTGGAACATGAAGATCACATGTGATGTAATACAGGATCTGATGCCATCTTATATAGATGGGATCTTAAGCGAAGACAGCCAGACACTGGTGGAAGAACATATGAAAACCTGTCAGGAATGCAGGAAAATGCTGGAGATCATGAGAGAGGAGCAGGGAAAAGAGCAGAACCGGGTAAAATCATCTGCAGTCTCCATAGCAGGATCTGGAGCTGGTGGGCCAGTTGGTAAGCCGAAAAATACTGAAAGAAATGCAAATGCCGGAAGTGCAGCCGCACTGAAAAAAATCCGGAAAAAACTAATAGTACGCAGAGTTCTGACAGCAGCAGCGGCAGTTGTCCTGACACTCATCGCTGCGGCAGCAGGATACAACCACTGGTATTTCAATGAAAAGTACATGACTCTGGAAGACAGCGGAATGTACGTAAAAGACAACCGCCTGTACTCTTCCAATAACCTTATCAGCCGAATGAAAGTACAGTATACAGAAGATGGAAAAACAGAATTCGTCTACGCCATTGATGCGCCATACGCAGGAACTCTGGAACTGAAAGGCAATGACATGCTGCTTCAGGATTTTTCCAAAAAGACAGAAGAGCTATCACCGGAAGACGACAGCACACCGGAGACTGTGAAGGAAGTTTATTATATGAGCGCGGAAGCTGAAAAGAAGAGCCTGGAACTGACAGATTTGGAAGTAAAGGGAGATCTGGAAGCAGCGGAGAAAATTGTGGATGAGATGAAGCAGGAGTCGAAGCTGATATGGTCGGAATAACAGGATAGAAAAACAGCATCATCTATGTTAAAATAAACCTCAGACAGCACAGGAAAAAAGTTCCATAAAAATCTCGTATTCTATGCTGTAAGTAAAAAAAGCAGCAGTTAATCTCTACATTTTCTGCTGAAAGACAGGGGGACATAACATGTTATTTGTATGCTATCCAAAATGCAGTACCTGCAAAAAAGCTCAGAAATGGCTGGATGAGAGCGGAGCAGAATATACGGTACGTGATATTAAGACAGATAATCCAACCGCAGAAGAATTAAAAACCTGGTGGGAGAAAAGCGGCCTTCCGCTGAAACGTTTTTTCAATACCAGCGGAAATATTTATAAAGAGATGAAACTGAAAGATAAACTTCCGGAAATGAGCGAAGAGGAGCAGCTTGCACTCCTTGCAACAGACGGAATGCTTGTGAAACGTCCGATTCTTGTTGCAGAGGATAAAATTCTGGTCGGTGCCAAAGAAAAAGAATGGGAAGAGTATCTCAAGCCATGAAAAAGAAACTGAATTATATAGATGTCATAAAAGAAACGGTGATTCTGACCGTTGCAGTGGCAATTATCGCAGCAGCAGTATATTTTTTCCTGGTACCAAGCCATACGTCAGTCAGCAGCATTTCCGGTCTTGGAATCGTGCTTTCCAACTTTGTGCCGCTGCAGTTGTCGGCGATTACCATGATCCTGAATGTGGTACTTCTGATCATCGGATTTTTTACCTGTGGAAGAGAGTTTGGTGTTAAGACGGTTTATACCAGTGTGATGCTGCCGCTGTTCCTGGGATTGTTTGAGATCATTTTTCCAAATTTCGGTTCCATGACAGACAGCCAGGAACTGGATGTTCTGTGCTATATCCTGGTGGTCAGCGTGGGTTTAAGCATTCTTTTTAACAGGAATGCATCCTCCGGCGGACTGGATATCGTGGCGAAGATCATGAATAAATATCTTCATATGGAGCTGGGAAAAGCCATGTCCCTTTCCGGCATGTGCGTGGCACTTTCCGCAGCACTTGTGTATGATAAGAAGACGGTGGTTTTGAGTATTCTTGGAACGTATTTTAATGGAATCGTTCTGGATCATTTTATTTTTGACCATAACATCAAGCGGCGTGTCTGCATCATTACAAAGAAAGAAGAGGAACTGCGGCAGTTTATCATCCATGACCTGCACAGCGGCGCAACGATCTACGAAGCCATCGGTGCCTATAATATGGAAAAACGCCATGAGATCATCACCATCGTAGATAAAGGTGAATATCAGAAGCTGATGAAATTCATAAACAAGGAAGATCCGAAAGCGTTTATTACGGTTTATAATGTGTCGGATATGCGATATCAGCCGAAGAAATAAAAAACTTTGCTGTTTGTTTTAGAAGGTTGACTTTTTTTGAACAATAGCATATGATAATAACAGCTAAGGAATGTGACGAGATTCCATAAGGCAAAACGAAAGCCCTCAGAGTGCCAGCTCCGAGGGCTTTCTTGCTCGTTACGGTGAGCTATTCCGTTTAGGCTGTTGCTGCCTATCGTCTACTGTCCAGCCATTTGCATATGTAGTAGCTAACTACGCCTGCTACAACAGAGACAAAGAATGTGACGAGAAAATCTTCCATGAAAGCACCTCCTTTCTGCTGGAGGTGCTTTCATAGTATATCATGTTTTAGAACAAATTGGAATAAAAAAACTCCCCAGATAAAACTAGTACAGCGAAAATTAAGTATCTGCTATATTGACGCAGGATGATTTTCTCATATGCAAGGCAGAGGAATGAGGCGTAGCGGTGGCTACGGCGATTGACGACAACGCCGCATATGAAAAATCAGACAAGTCAATATAGCGTTTACTTAATATTCGCTGTACTAGGGAGTTTTTTGCCATATTTTACAGGAAAATATATTTCAGGATAAACAGCACTGCAAGTACATACATCAGTGCGCTGATCTTCTTTTCTTTTGCCTTGCCTGTGATCAGGTTGATTGCTACGTATGTGATAACTCCCATGGAGATACCTTCGGAAATGCTGTAGAAGAACGGCATTGCGATGATACATACATAACATGGGATTGCTTCGGACATGTCGCTGAAATCAATGCTGATTACGTTGCTGAGCATGTACAGACCAACGATTACCAGTGCCGGAGCTGTGGCAAAGGATGGGATTGCCAGGAAGATCGGGGACAGGAACAGGGACAGACCGAATAAAATAGCGGTTGTCACTGCGGTAAGTCCGGTTCTTCCGCCTTCAGATACACCGGAAGCACTCTCTACGAATGTTGTAGTTGTGGATGTACCAAGAACTGCACCAACAGTTGTTGCAACAGCGTCTGCAAGAAGCGCACCCTTGATGTTCGGGAGCTTGCCTTCTTCGTCCAGCATGCCGGCTTTGGAAGATACACCAACGAGAGTTCCAAGAGTATCAAAAAGATCTACAAATAAAAATGCGAACAGGATAACGATGAAGTCCAGTGAGAAAACACCGTCAAACTGCAGTTTTACAAAGATCGGAGAAAGACTCGGGATGGAAAGTCCGTTGCTGAAATCCGGGAGCAGGTTGTAGAAACCGATCTCCGGGTTCGGAACATAAAGTCCGGCGAACTGACAGAT
>CAVBVT010000170.1:3809-4424 GCA_963598855.1 Eggerthellaceae bacterium | reverse complement strand
CGACCAGACAGATAAATCGGCACTTTATAATATGTCAGATGAACAGCTGGCAGATGCAAAAGATCGCTTGAGTGAGTTGAATTCCAGCGTCAGAAAATATTGGGTATCCGCAGGCGAGCTGAATGACCTCTTTGCCAACAAGGAAGTAGATATTGCAGTTGGATGGCCCCTGACGGTTAAGGAACTGAACGATCAGGGCAGAAATCTGAAATGGACGATTCCGGAAGAAGGATGTACCGGCTGGATGGATCGTCTGATGATCGTAAAAGGATCTAAGAATCAGGATGCCGCATATGAATGGCTGAATTATGTAACCAGTCCGGAAGGTCAGGCACTGAGTGCAGCAGCAACCTATTACACCATTGTAAACGAAAAGGCACTGGATTATATGGATGAGGACCTGATCGAGGCAACCAATGCAGATTCTCTGGATGAGTTCTTTGAAAAAATCAACTTCTGGCAGTATGTAGAAAACAGGGATGCTTACAATAACATCTGGGTAGAAGTAAAAACCGAAAAATAAAAACAGGATGTAAGCCTAAAAACAGGATGTGAGTCTATGAAGAAGAAAAAAAGAGTACATTTTCTGCGGTATGGAATTCTGATGCCGACAGT
>CAVBVT010000170.1:952-3799 GCA_963598855.1 Eggerthellaceae bacterium | reverse complement strand
GCCGACAGTAGTATGGCTGCTGTTATTTCTGATCATACCCTATGTGGAATTATTTCTATACAGTTTCTGGAAAAATGGAGCTTTCCAGGTGCAAAAAACATTTACCATGGAAAACTACCTGGCATTTTTCGGAGCAAATGGGGGAAGCGGCCAGTATAGCATTTTATTGGACACCTTAAAAACATCTCTGATTGTTACCGTGATCACGATACTGATCAGTTTCCCTCTTGCTTATTTTATCAATTTTATTGTGAAGAAAGGAAAAAGCAAAAAAATTCTTTATATGATGGCAATTATCCCCTTGTGGGTCAGCTATATCATGAGAGCCTATGCCTGGAAGATCATTCTGGGAACCAACGGTGTTCTGAATTCTTTCCTGATGTGGATGGGCCTTACAGATGCACCACTGGATGTATTTTTATATAGCAATGTGTCGGTCATCATAGCCATGGTACATATTTACACACCATACGTACTCATGCCGATTTATACTTCACTGGAACAGATTCCGGGAAATCTGATGGAGGCATCGAGAGATCTTGGCTGCAGCGGCTTGCGAACACTGCGAAAAGTAGTGATTCCGCTGTCGCTGCCGGGAATCATAACCGGAGCGACATATGCATTTGCCTTATCCATGGGTGATTTTCTTGCACCATCCCTGCTGGGAGGAGCGACCACATCTACAAAGATTGCCAATATCGTGCAGATGCAGTTCGGTACATCCAACAACTGGCCCTATGGAGCTGCAATCGGAATCGTGATCCTGATCTTTGTACTGCTTCTTCTGGAAGTGACAGACAGACTGGAAAAACATTATTCCAGACTGGAAGCGTAATAGACTGGAGGAGAAATCATGGTAAAGAAAAAACAGATGAGCCATGTGCTCATAGCCATTCTGGGTATTTTGATCCTTGTGTTTCTATATCTGCCGATTGCGATCGTTGTTGTGTATGCTTTTAATGCAGATACGGTCAACTGTTTTCCGATGAATGGATTTTCACTGAAATGGTTTCAGGTTATGGCAGAAAATGATGAGCTGATTCTTGCATTGGAGCATTCGCTTGCGATTGCAGTGGTCAGTACCTTGGTTGCTTGTATTCTTGGTGTTCCGGGAGCATATGCGATGTATCGCTATCAATTTCCGGGAAAGAACCTGCTCAATAAGATTGTGATGCTTCCACTAATTCTACCTGGTATTCTCACCGGTGTGGCAATGCTTACCTTCTTTCAGGTACTTGGCATTCATCAGGGCATGATCGCAGTTGTTCTTGGACATTCTACATTTCTGATCGCAACCGTTCTTCCGCAGGTCTATGCCAGACTGAAAAGACTGGATGGAAATATCATTGAGGCGGCAGAGGATCTGGGCGCCAATGGGATACAGACATTTATAAAAGTCATTCTGCCAAATGTAAAAACGGCAATTATCAGTTCGGCATTGCTGTCCTTTACTCTTTCTATGGATGAGATACCGGTTACCTATTTCCTGAACGGCGTATTTTCTACACTGCCGATCCAGATCTGGGGTATGACGAGAAATGGAATCACACCGGAAGTAAATGCAATCTCAAGTATTATTTTCATTGTATCACTGTTTGCAATCTTACTTTCGAATCTGTTGAATAAGGAGGATGCATGATGGACGAAGGAAAAGTACTGATCAAACTCCGGAATATTCAGAAAAGTTATGGTTCCCAGCAGGTGTTGGACGGTGTGGATCTGGATGTATATGAAGGAGAGTTCCTGACATTTTTAGGACCGTCCGGCTGTGGAAAAACGACCTTGCTTCGTATGATCAATGGTTTTGATACACCGGATGAAGGAAGTGTATGGCTGGACGGTGTGGATCAGGAAGGAATTGCACCGAATAAAAGGGAACTCAATACGGTATTTCAGAGTTATGCTTTATTTCCGCATCTTACAGTAAGAGATAACATTGCTTTTGGACTGAGAATAAAAAAGCTGCCGGAGGCAGAAGTAAAAGCCAGAGTGGATGAAGTGATCGAGATGACAAAACTGGAAGCGCTGGCAGACCGGAAACCGGGAAAATTATCCGGAGGACAGCAGCAGAGAGTAGCGATTGCAAGAAGCCTGGTAAATAAGCCGAAGGTGCTGCTGCTGGACGAGCCACTGGGAGCACTGGATATGAAACTGAGGAAACAGATGCAGATGGATCTGAAGCAGATGCAGAGGGATTCCGGTATTACTTATGTATATGTGACCCATGATCAGGAAGAGGCACTGACGATCAGTGATCGGATCGTGGTACTGAACAAAGGAACGATTGAGCAGCAGGGTGATCCCTGGGAAATCTATCATCATCCGAAAACCGAATTCGTTGCTTCTTTTCTGGGAGAGTCCAATTTCTTTTCCGGAGAGCTGATAGGCGAGAAGAAGGAGATTACGGTTGCGGTTCGACCGGAATTTATCCGTGTAAAAAAGGAAAAAGAATCCGAAAAAGCATGGAAGGCACTGGTGAAAAATGTAATTTATCTTGGTGTCAGCAACCGTCTGGAACTGATACTGGAGAATCAGCAGAAAGTCTATGCGCTTTCCCAGGAGTCGTTTCAGATTGGCGACAGCGTGTATATTGACTGGAAAGCGGAAAACGGGGAACTGATTAGAAAAACACAGGAGGAGCAGATATGAAAAAAGTAGAATTGATCATCCGTCCGGACAAACTGGAAAAATTAAAACATATTTTGAATAAATGCAATGTCGGAGGTATTACCGTCACTTCTGCTATGGGATGTGGAAATCAGAAGGGAAGCACCGATAGCAGCAGTTACAAAGGAATTGAGATCACAAATATGAATCTTATTCCGAAGATCAAAGCGGAAGTGGTTG
>CAVBVT010000170.1:0-942 GCA_963598855.1 Eggerthellaceae bacterium | reverse complement strand
GATCTACGATCATCTTTCTACAGAAACAGTAGGAGACGGTAAAGTGTTTATCTCTCCGGTGGAGGATGTGATGCGCATCAGAACCGGACAGAGAGGCAAAAAGGCAATCTAGCAGGAAGGAACGTGATTATATGGAGAAACGGGGAGCGGTGACAATCAAAGATCTGGACAAATCCTATCAGGACAATCACGTGGTGAATCATATTTCAATGGATATAGAAGCCGGAAAATTTATCTCTTTTCTTGGTCCGTCCGGATGCGGTAAGACAACGATTCTGAGAATGATTGCTGGATTTGAGACAATTGACGGAGGAGATATTTCCATCGATGGAAAGAGTGTGATTCATCTTCCGCCGGAGAAAAGAGAGTTGAATACGGTATTTCAGCAGTATGCATTATTTCCACATTTGAACGTGTATGACAATGTTGCTTATGGACTGCGGGCAAAAGGCATGAAAAAAGAGGAGATTAAAAAAGCAGTCACGGAAGTTTTGCAGATGGTACAGCTGGAAGGATTTGAAAAGAGGATGCCGGCACAGATGTCCGGTGGACAAAAACAGAGAGTGTCAATTGCACGGGCGATTGTCAACCGTCCGCCCTTGATCCTTCTGGATGAGCCCTTGACGGCGCTGGACATGAAGTTAAGAAAAGAGATGCGGTATGAACTGCGTGAGCTGCAGCAGAGACTTGGAATCACATTTATCTATGTTACCCACGATCAGGAAGAAGCGATGATCATGAGTGACTATATCGCGGTACTGAACGGTGGAAATATAGAGCAAATGGGAACACCGATGCAGATCTATACCAGACCGAAGTCAGAATTTGTGTCAGATTTTATCGGTGAGACGAATGCATTTGAAGGCGCTGTGGAAAAGGTGAATGACAGAGAACTTCAGATCACCTGTGAATCGGGAAGTTTTCTGGCTTCAGGAAGCGGAT
>CAVBVT010000169.1:0-4428 GCA_963598855.1 Eggerthellaceae bacterium | reverse complement strand
AAACAAAGCAGCATACCTGTGTGATCGAGAGGTATCATAAACAATAAAAAATATATAGCTGAAACGGAAAATCTCCTGGATATAGAAATATTTCTGTGTTCAGGGGATTTTTACAGAAAAAGTATAAGGTATCATTCGGAAAGCAAATAACGTAAATAGTTATTTTTCTGCATATACTCTTAAATTTCCATTGAGAAAATTATACTATGAACATAAAGATTTATACAATGAATATGTACGTATGAAATATACAATGTTATTGTGTTAGCAGAAATAGAGTTCGTAATAAAATGTAGAAAAATTGAAAACTGTTTACAGGGGAGGTGAACTCATGCTTGGAAGTAAAGACATCTTTCTGGATCGGGCAAAGAGGGAATTGTCGGTTATGCAGATGAACCACTGCGGTATCCAGGAATGTGAAAAAGGACATATGTGGCAGTTTCAGGCACGTCCCTATCATCTGCTGCATTTTGTACTGCATGGGGAAGGGAGTTTAAAGATCTCAGGCAGAATGCTGAACGTACATGCAGGGCAGGCATTTTTTATACCGGCAGGAATGGAAGGCAAATATATAGCTTCCCTGCAGAATCCCTGGAAATATGCCTGGATCGGATTTTATGCAGATAATGGAAATAAATTTATCGATCTTTTATTTGGAAAAAACGAGATTCTTGACCTGGCACTTCCGGCCCAAGAACTGGAAAAAGAAATTCTGTCAATTTTGTCAGTTATGGATAAAAGGCTTCAGGATGTGTCAATTTATCAGGAAGAAGAATTTCCGGGAGAGCAGTTTTTCTCCATACAGAATTTTTCCGCATCCCTGGAAGCAAACAGCAGAATGCTGCATCTTTTTGCCCGGCTACTGGAAATACAGGGCGATGTAAAAAAGCTGACAAAAGAAGAAAAAAATCTGGCCAAAGATGCCAAAAACTATATGGACCGCATGTACAGCCGGGATATCAAAATCCAGGATGTGGCAGGAATCCTCCATGTACATCCAAACTATCTCAGCACACTATTCCGCCGGGAATACGACCAGTCACCGCGGGAATATCTCCGCAAAGTAAGAATGAACCAGGCAAAGATCCTGCTGGCTACCACAGAATATTCCATATCCGACATCTCCACAGACGTTGGATATACGAATCCCTTTCAGTTTTCAAAAGTATTCAAAAGCTGCTATGGAGTTTCACCTACGGAGTATCGTAATATAAGAAAATAAGAACTTACTACAGTGATATTACAGTACAGGAATTACTGCTATAAAAGCAAGAGAGATGAGCAAAGGAGAAGGCATGGGGAAATTAATTATACTCAGAGGAAACTCTGGAAGTGGAAAAACAACGATAGCAAAGGCATTACAGAAAAAACTGGGACGTAATACAATGCTGATATCACAGGATGAGATCAGAAGAAATATGTTATGGGTTGATGACGGAATAGACACAAAGGCTCTGCCGCTTATGGCAGAACTTCTAAAGTACGGAAATGAACACTGCGATTTTTCTATTCTGGAAGGGATTATGTATGACGAATGGTACAGGCCACTATTTAGGCTGGCGAATGAATTATATGGTTCAAACGTATACGCATACTATTTTGACCTGTCGTTTGAAGAAACTGTGAGACGGCATAGTACAAGAAACAGAGAATTTGGCGAAGAAGATATGCGCAGATGGTGGAGAGAAAAAGATTTTTCTGCGGATATTAATGAACAGGCTATTACCTGTGAAATGGATAGGGAAAGTATAGTTGAAAAAATATATTCGGAGTTGAGTAACTAAGATATACATGGAATACTAATGCCTTCAGAGCATACAAAATAATTTGATATAAGCATTAGACATAATGAACATAAAGAACTAAAATAGATGTATAAGGCAGGGAAAGTCATGCAAAACTCTGCCAGATACATCTTTTTTCATGAAAAGGAGGATTTTAAAATGTCAAAAAAATTAGTAGCTTTTTTCAGTGCAAGCGGAAATACAAAGAAGATCGCTCAGATCATCGCAGAGGAAGGAAACTGCGATCTTCATGAGATCACACCGAAAACAGCATATACAAAGGCTGATTTAAACTGGATGGATAAGAAATCCAGAAGTAGCGTAGAGATGAATGATAAGAAATTTAGACCAGAAATTGTCAACGAAGATATCGACATCAGCGCATATGATGAGATCATCCTTGGATTCCCGATCTGGTGGTATGTGGCACCGACTATCGTAAATACATTCCTGGAAGCACATGATTTCTCAGGCAAAAAGATCGTACTCTTTGCAACTTCCGGTGGAAGCGGATTCGGCAATACAGAAAGAGAACTGGAGCCGTCTGCACCGGGAGCTGAGATCGTAGAAGGAAAACTTCTCAACAGAGCGGACAGACAGCAGATCAGTGCATGGGTAAAATCTTTATAAGACCCATAAGAGGAGGATTAAAGAAATGAAAAAAATCGTACAGACAGCAGGAAGAAATGCTCTGGGCGAATTTGCACCGGAATTCGCACATTTCAATGATGATGTACTTTTCGGAGAGAACTGGAACAATCAGGACATTGATGTAAAAACAAGAAGCATTATTACAGTCGTTGCACTGATGTCACAGGGAATCACAGATTCATCCCTGAAATTCCATCTTCAGAATGCAAAAGACCACGGCGTATCCCAGAAAGAGATTGCTGCCATCATCACTCATGTAGCATTCTACGCAGGATGGCCAAAAGCGTGGGCTGTTTTTAACCTTGCAAAAGAAGTATGGGAAACAGCAGAAGGTGATCTTCCGTATGAAGATGAAGAGATGAGAGCACATGCGAAATCCATGGTATTCCCAATTGGAGCACCAAATGACGGATTCGCACAGTATTTCAGCGGAAAAAGCTTTCTTGCACCGGTATCCACAAGCCAGGTGAGAATTTTCAATGTAACATTTGAGCCGGGCTGCCGTAATAACTGGCATATCCATCATGCAAAATCCGGCGGCGGACAGATCCTTGTCTGTGTAGCAGGACGCGGCTATTATCAGGAAGACGGCAAAGAAGCCATCGAGATGAAACCAGGCGACTGCATCAACATCCCGGCAGAAGTAAAACACTGGCACGGTGCAGCACCGGACAGCTGGTTTTCACATCTGGCAGTAGAAGTACCAGGAGAGGAAACTTCCAACGAATGGTGCGAACCGGTGTCTGATGAAGAGTATGGTAAACTGAAATAATTTTCGCATACAGAAAAATACGAAACGGTACAGCTTATAAAGTTAGAAGCTGTGCCGTTTTTTTGTGCGCTAAAAGTAAGTAAAATCTATTTATGCTCAGATATCTGGTATAACACCAGTAATATTCGGAAATATAACAAGAATAAATTGATATTATTCCGAATATAATCTATAATAAACAGCAACAACAATGATGCAAAGACAGGAGATGAGAAACGATGAAAACCTGCAGGGAAATGGCAGAAAAATGGAATGTAACAGAACGTACAGTAACAGCTTTTTGTAAAAACGGAAAGATACCAGGAGCTGTGAAAAAAGGAAGAGGCTGGCAGATTCCTGATGACGCAGTGAAGCCGACAGATAGAAGAGTCTCGTCTGGAAAGTATATAAAAAAGAATATTGCAAATGAGCGAAAACCTCTTCCTGTAGGAATTTCAGATTATGTTCGTGCACAGTCAGAGTATTATTATGTGGATAAGACGATGATGATCAAGGAATTTCTGGACCAGAAGCCGCTGGTATCTTTGTTTACGAGGCCACGACGATTTGGAAAGACCTTAAATATGGATATGTTAAGGGTTTTCTTTGAGATATCAGATGAGGATACAGGAAGATTTTTTTATGATAAAAATATCTGGAAGTGCGGCAGTGAATATCAGGCGCATCAGGGAAAATATCCAGTGATCTTTCTGACTTTTAAAGATGTAAAGTTTGATTCCTGGGACGCAACATTAAATAAGATCAGGGGACTTTTACAGGCAGAATATGGAAGACACCAGGAGCTGGCTGAAAGCGATAAAATCCAGACCTACGAAAAAGAGTATTTTTCAAAAGTTATAAACGGAACTGCAACAGAAGTAGAACTGACAGCTTCACTGGAGAATCTGTCCAGAATGCTGAACAAACATTATGGTAAAGCACCGATTATTATTATTGATGAATATGATACCCCGATCCAGGAAGGTTATGCAAAAGATTTCTATGATAAGATCATTGGATTTATGCGAAATTTCTTTTCAGGAGCATTTAAAGACAACAGAAATCTTTCTTATGGATTCCTTACGGGAATTTTAAGGATTGCCCAGGAGAGCATTTTCAGCGGATTAAACAATCTATCAGTAAATTCTGTGATGGATGAAGCATATGACCGTTATTTCGGCTTTACAGAAGAAGAAGTAAAGGAAATGCTGGATTACTATGGAATTATGGAGCAATATGAAG
>CAVBVT010000168.1:0-4483 GCA_963598855.1 Eggerthellaceae bacterium | reverse complement strand
ATCAGGGCAACGGGAAATAATTCCGATATGGTAAAATCTTCCTCTATCAATCCGGTATTTACAACGGTGATAGGTCTTTGTGTGGCAAACGCATTTACAGCACTTTCCGGATGTCTTCTGTCTCAGTCACAGAAATCGGTAGATATCAACATCGGCCAGGGAATGGTTACCATCGCACTGGCATCTCTGCTGATCGGAGGTACCCTTCTTGGCCATGGAGGAATTTTTGTGAGAGCGGTAGGGATGGTGCTTGGTTCCTTTATCTTCCGTCTTGTATACACCATTGCACTTCGTTTCAACATGCCGGCGTTTATGCTGAAACTGGTATCTTCTGTGATCGTTGTTCTTGCAATTTCCGGTCCGTATCTTAAGAAGCAGTGGCCGCAGATTCGAAGAAGAATGACCCATACAAAAGGAGGAAGATGATTCATGTTAAAAATCAGCCATATTTCAAAAACATTTAATCCAGGAACAGTAAACGAAAAAAAGGCAATCGAAGATCTTTCCCTGGAACTGAAAAAAGGCGATTTTGCTACGATTATCGGTTCTAATGGTGCAGGAAAATCAACACTTTTTAATGCGATCTGCGGTGATTTTCTTACTGATGCAGGATCCATTGAGCTGGACGGCAGGGATATCACATTTATGCCGCAGCATGCACGTGCAAAAGAAATCGGTCGTCTTTATCAGGACCCGATGCGTGGAACTGCACCTAGCATGACGATCGAAGAGAATCTTGCACTTGCAGCCGGAAAAGGCGGATGGCTTTCCCATACCACCCGGCAGGAAAAAGAACGTTTCCGTGAAGAACTGAAGAAATTGGATATCGGGCTGGAAGAACGGATGAGCCATCCGGTAGGCCTTCTTTCCGGTGGACAGAGACAGGCATTGACACTTCTGATGGCGACAATGAACCCGCCGAAACTGCTTCTTTTGGACGAGCATACTGCAGCACTTGACCCGGGAACTGCTGAAAAAGTTTTAAATCTTACCAAACGGATCGTGGAAGAACATCAGCTGACCTGCCTGATGATCACGCACAATATGCAGTCTGCGATCGATCTTGGAAACCGTATCCTGATGATGGACTCCGGTAACATCGTTCTGGATATCGGCGGAGAAGAGAAGAAAAACATGACCGTGGACGGCCTGCTTGAGAAATTTAAGACAGGAGCCGGCAAGGCCCTGGATAATGACCGTATCCTTCTGTCAGAATAAGAGTAATAAATAATTAAAGAACCGTTGCTTACACAGGTAATGGTTCTTTTTTTACTGAAAATTCTTGAGTATGTTACATTACCATGGTAAAATAAACGCAATCGCTTTACGATTTAACTGAATCAAATTGAGGAGCAGCTTGATTTTGCGTAGAGCTGCGTAGCGAAACGGATTGCGAATATCCGCATGATTTTATTATGGAAGAGGGACGAATGATATGCAGTTTTCAAAAAGACTGGACAGATTTGGAGATGAAATTTTTGCTGCTCTGAACAACCGGCGTATGGAGCTGGAAGCCCAGGGCATGAAGATCTATAACATGAGTGTGGGAACACCGGATTTCAGGACACCGGAATATATTAAGAAAACCGTAGCGGAAGCGGCCATGGATGACAACAACTGGAAGTACAGTTTACGTGATCTGCCGGAACTTCTGGATTCCGTCTGTACTTATTATAAAAAACGTTTTGATGTGGAACTGACACCGGATATGGTGATGACTGTTTATGGAAGCCAGGAAGGAATGGGACATTTGGGAATGGCTCTCTGTGATGAAGGAGACACCGTTCTTCTCCCGGATCCGTGCTATCCTGTGTTTGCAGCAGGAAGCCTGATGGCAGGTGCAGTTCCTTACTATTACCCGCTGGTTGCAGAGCACGATTTTCTTCCCTATGTAAAGGGAATCCCGGAAGAAGTAGCGAAGAAGGCTAAATATATGGTAGTATCCCTGCCATCCAACCCGGTAGGGAGCATTGCCACACCAGGACTTTACGAAGAAATCGTGGAATTTGCGAAAAAATATGATATTCTGATCATTCACGACAATGCTTACAGCGATATCATCTTTGACGGAGCTTTCGGCGGAAGCTTCCTGGCAACTCCAGGAGCCAAGGAGATTGGAGTAGAGTTTTTCAGTCTTTCCAAATCTTTCAATGTTACAGGAGCAAGACTCAGCTTTCTGGTAGGTCGTCCGGATGTGATCGCGGCACTTCGTAAACTGAGAAGCCAGATTGATTTCGGTATGTTCCTGCCGCTTCAGAAAGCAGCCATTGCAGCACTGAATGGCCCACTGGACAGCGTAAAAGAACAGTGCCAGATGTACCAGGAGAGAAGAGATGCTCTCTGTCAGGGTCTTCGTGATATTGGCTGGGAACTTCCAAATGGAAAAGGTACCATGTTTGTCTGGGCGAAGATTCCGGGCGGCCGTACAGACAGCATGGCTTTCTGCATGGAACTGATGGAAAAAGCCGGTGTCATTGTAACACCAGGAGCAAGCTTCGGCCCACACGGGGAAGGATACGTACGTTTCGCCCTTGTACTTCCGCCGGAGAAGATTCAGGAAGCTGTGGAAGCGATCCGAAAGAGCGGACTGTAGTCAAGCGGATATTCGGTTAAATGATTCGAAGCGGCTTTTTCATCTCATGGATAAAAGGCAGGCCTGTTTTGTGGCAGAGAAGCATTTCGTAAAGATTGGAAGCCTCACAGGTTTCATGGAAAAGCTGAAGTGCATTTTTATCAAGGATCGAAGATGCATCCGCTGCTTTGGTAATTAGCGGGATCGAGGAGCTTTTCTTGATCTGGCTAAGAAGCGGAGCACTGTTTTTTCGAAAACCAAGTACCCGGGCATAAGGGATATGTCCGGGTGCTTTTGTTTTTTGGTTAAGAAAGATCCGGACAAGGCTGCGGCAGATAGCAGAACGGGTAATATCCCGTGTTTTCAGAAGATCCGCAAACTGGGAAAAACTTTCATACTGATTTCGGGATTTCAGGATACGTCGGATCAGTGCATCCGAAAGATCCGGATACATTTGTAAAGTTTCTTCAGATTCCAGAAGCAGTTTGTAATGCAGAGGAAGATCCAGTGCTGAGTCAGAAAGCCACGCTCCTTTTTGGAGAGAATCCAGAAAGCCAGAAATAGATGCAGAAGGAATCAATCGGGAAAAATCAGCAGACTGCACAGTCCCTTCCGATTTTTTCATAAGGTTCCGGATGCCGGAAGCAGAAGGAAACTCCTCATCAGAAAGAAGAGAAAAATCCGTATCATGATAACCGCTCCCTTTTCTTAAAAGCGCGTGAGGGATGATCCGGCTGTTAAGACGGAGAAGTGCTTTGCAGTATTCGATCCCCAGGATATTGTTAGGGGAAGAAAGGGCAAGTTCAATATGTTCTAACGAAGTACCCAATGTATTCAGCCCGGAAGCAGCTTTTTCCTGAATGTAACGGATTAATGCACTGCTTCTTGCAGCAGGAAAACTCATTCCGGCACGAAGATTCTGCTGAAGGAGGTCACGATATTCAGGCGGTTCTTCCACCAGGATCTGTGCAATCTTCATAAGAATCTCCGTATCCCCGCATTCACTTCCGAAACACAATTCATCTACAACACCTAATCCATTAAGAAGACTTACCCCTCCTCTGGAAAAGCCTTCCGCGCTGGCCGTTGCCGTTTGCACCGGCATTTCCAGAACCAGGTCAGCACCTCCAAGAAGAGCCATTTCAGCCCGGAGATGTTTTTCCATAAGGGCAGGAGCCCCCCTTTGGACAAAATCTCCGCTCATGGCGATTACAACATAATCAGCACCAAGAGTTTCCCGGGCGTAGCGGATCTGGTATTTATGACCCTTGTGAAATGGGTTATATTCTGCGATGATTCCAACAACTTTCATATAAAAAGTACCTGCCGTTTCTGGATAATTTTAGATCTTAAGATAAGTTTCTGCATTACATAATGGAGCTATTCTAACATAAGCACTGCAAAAAGTTAAGCGGCATTCGCAATCCGTTTTGCTGACAGTTAAATTGCATCTCAAAAAATACGTTCAACAACCATTTTCTGACAATGAAACGCTTGAAAAGAAAAGTGTAAGGAGGTATAATAAACACAGTGTAGTGCCCGAACAGACACTAGCGTTTTTGTTACATCAAGAAAGGAGCCATTTAATCATGGGATTTGTTGAACTGCTTAAAAAAAGAGCAAAAGAAAGCGTAAAAACAATTGTACTGCCAGAGACAGAGGATATGAGAACTCTTGAGGCAACTGACAAGATTCTGAAAGAGGGAGTTGCCAAGATCATCCTCATCGGTAAAGAGGAAGAGATCAACAAGAAAGCTGCAGAGGGCGGCTTTGATATTTCCGGCGCACAGATCGTAGATCCAGAGACATCTGACAGAACTCAGGCATACATTGATAAATTCGTAGAGCTGAGAGCTAAGAAAGGTATGACACCTGAGAAAGCAAAAGAGATCCTTCATACTCAGTACCCAT
>CAVBVT010000167.1:0-4501 GCA_963598855.1 Eggerthellaceae bacterium | reverse complement strand
GTCTGAGGCTGGTGCAGCAGGTGCTGTCCACGGTTCTCTGGCAGCAGGTGCCCTGACTACAACCTACACAGCTTCCCAGGGTCTTCTGCTTATGATCCCGAACCTTTACAAGATCGCTGGTGAGCAGCTTCCGGGAGTTATCAACGTATCTGCCCGTGCACTTGCTTCCCACGCACTTTGTATCTTCGGAGATCATTCCGACGTTATGGCCTGTCGTCAGACTGGATGTGCAATGCTTTGCGAGTCTTCTGTACAGGAGGTTATGGACCTTACACCGGTTGCTCATCTTGCAGCAATCAAAGGTAAAGTTCCGTTCATCAACTTCTTCGACGGATTCCGTACATCCCACGAGATCCAGAAGATCGAGACATGGGATTATGAAGATCTGAAAGATATGGCAGATATGGACGCTATCGCAGAGTTCCGTAACCGTGCCCTGAACCCGAACCATCCATGTCAGAGAGGTTCCGCTCAGAACCCGGATATCTTCTTCCAGGCAAGAGAGGCATGTAACCCATATTATGACGCTCTTCCGGCAGTTGTTCAGGAGTACATGGACAAAGTTAACGAGAAGATCGGGACAGACTACAAACTGTTCAACTACTACGGAGCTGCAGACGCTGAGCACATCATCGTAGCTATGGGTTCCGTAAACGATACAATCGAGGAGACAATCGATTACCTTATGGCAGCCGGCAAGAAAGTCGGTGTTGTTAAAGTTCGTCTTTACAGACCATTCTGTGCACAGGCCCTTATCGATGCAATCCCGGATACAGTTAAGCAGATCTCCGTTCTTGACAGAACAAAAGAGCCAGGAGCACTTGGCGAGCCTCTGTATCTTGATGTTGTTGCAGCTCTTCGCGACAGCAAGTTCAGCGATGTTAAGATCTTTACAGGACGTTACGGACTTGGTTCCAAAGATACAACACCTGCACAGATCGTAGCAGTATACGAGAACACTGAGAAAGAGAAATTCACAATCGGTATCGTTGATGATGTTACAAACCTTTCTCTTGAGACAGGTGCACCACTTGTTACAACACCAGAGGGAACAACAAACTGCAAGTTCTGGGGACTTGGAGCTGATGGTACTGTAGGTGCTAACAAGAACTCCATCAAGATCATCGGTGACAATACAGACATGTACGCTCAGGCTTACTTCGATTATGACTCCAAGAAGTCCGGCGGTGTTACAATGTCTCACCTTCGTTTCGGTAAGAAACCGATCAAATCCACATACCTGATCCACAAAGCAAACTTTGTTGCATGTCATAACCCGTCCTATGTAAACAAATATAACATGGTACAGGAGCTTGTTGACGGAGGTACATTCCTTCTGAACTGTGCTTGGGATATGGAAGGACTTGAGAAACATCTTCCAGGACAGGTTAAAGCATTCATCGCTAACCACAATATCAAATTCTACACAATCGACGGTGTTAAGATCGGTATTGAGACTGGCATGGGACCAACACGTATCAACACAATCCTTCAGTCCGCATTCTTCAAACTTACAGGAATCATTCCTGAGGAGCAGGCTATTGAGCTTATGAAAGCAGCTGCTAAAGCTACTTACGGACGTAAAGGTGATGACGTTGTTAAGAAGAACTGGGCAGCTATCGATGCTGGTGCTAAGCAGGTAGTTGAGGTTCAGGTTCCGGAGAGCTGGAAGAACGCTGAGGACGAGGGACTCTTCATGTCTCACGCATCCCACGGTGCTCAGGAAGCTCAGGACTTCGTAAACAACATCCAGTGCAAGATCAACGCTCAGGAAGGTAACAGCCTCCCGGTATCTGCATTCAAGGATTATGTAGATGGTACAACACCATCCGGAACAGCTGCATATGAGAAACGTGGTATCGCAGTTAATGTTCCTGTATGGGTTCCGGACAACTGTATCCAGTGTAACCGCTGTGCATATGTCTGCCCACATGCTGCAATCCGTCCGGTTGCCATGACAGCAGATGAGACAGCTAACGCTCCAGAGGGAATCAAGACACTTCCGCTTACAGGAATGAAAGAGTATACATTCACAATGACTGTATCCGCTCTTGACTGTACAGGATGTGGTTCCTGTGCTAATGTTTGCCCAGGAAAGAAAGGCAACAAAGCTCTTGAGATGGCTCCGCTTGAAGCTAACGCAGGAGAGCAGAAATACTTCGATTACGGTGTAACACTTCCTCAGAAGGAAGACGTTATCGCTAAATATAAAGAGACAACTGTAAAAGGCAGCCAGTTCAAACAGCCGCTCCTCGAGTTCTCAGGTGCTTGTGCAGGTTGTGGTGAGACACCATATGCTAAGCTGATCACACAGCTCTTTGGTGACAGAATGTACATTGCAAATGCTACAGGATGCTCCTCTATCTGGGGTAACTCTTCACCATCTACACCATACACAACAAACGCTAAGGGACAGGGTCCTGCATGGTCCAACTCTCTGTTCGAGGATAACGCAGAGTTCGGTTATGGTATGCTTCTTGCACAGCGTGCGATCCGTGGCGGTCTGAAAGAAAAGATCGAAGACCTGGTAGCTAACGGAACAAACGAGGATGTTAAGGCAGCTGGCCAGGAATGGCTGGATACTTACGCTGTAGGCGCAACAAACGGTGCAGCTACAGAGAAACTCGTTGCAGCTCTTGAGGCCTGCGGATGTGACAAGGCTAATGAGATCCTTGCACAGAAAGACTTCCTCTCCAAGAAATCCCAGTGGATCTTCGGTGGTGACGGATGGGCTTACGATATCGGATTCGGTGGTGTTGACCACGTTCTCGCAAGCGGACGCGACATCAACGTTATGGTATTCGATACAGAGGTTTACTCCAACACAGGCGGACAGTCTTCCAAGTCTACACCGACAGGTGCGATCGCTCAGTTCGCAGCAGGCGGAAAAGAGACTAAGAAGAAAGATATGGCATCTATCGCAATGAGCTATGGCTATGTATACGTAGCACAGATCTCCATGGGTGCTGACTTCAACCAGACTGTAAAAGCTATTGCAGAGGCAGAGGCATATCCGGGACCATCCCTGATCATCGCTTATGCTCCATGTATCAACCATGGTATCAAGAAAGGTATGAGCAAAGCTCAGACAGAGGAAGAGCTGGCAGTTAAGTGCGGATACTGGCACAACTTCAGATTCAACCCGGCTGCTGACAACAAGTTCAGCCTTGATTCCAAGACACCGGATATGGAGAACTATATGGACTTCCTGAACGGTGAGGTTCGTTACAACTCTCTGCAGCGTCAGAATCCTGAGAAAGCTGCTAGACTGTTCGCTAAGAACGAGTCTGAGGCTCAGGCTAGATATGAGTATCTGCAGAAACTTATCACTCTTTACGGAGCAGATAAGAAAGAAGACTAATTACTGATCAATAGTTACTGTTTACACAGTGTGCTTGCTGATTAAGCATTAGGTGAAAGGCCTGCGGTGTTTAGCGCACCGCGGGTCTTTTTTCTTATACAGGAGAGACATACATGAAGAAAAGAAAAGCAGATTTTTATATTCTGTATACACTTGTCTTTGCAGCGATCTCGCTGTTTATTTACAGTTGTTTTTATTTAAATGGAAAATCACTGATCTGGAGTCACGATGGAGTACCGCAGCATATCAATGCACTTGTTTACTATGGCAAATATCTGAGAAATGTACTGAAGACTCTGGTGATCGACCATAAACTTTCAATTCCTATGTGGGATATGCATATTGGATATGGTTCTGATATCCTTACCACACTTCACTATTATGTAATTGGTGATCCTCTGACCTTGCTTTCTGTTTTTGTACCGGAGAAAAATACAGAAATTTTATATGAATGTCTGATCTTTCTCAGGATCTATCTTGCAGGGGTCACATTCAGCATTTACTGTTTTTACCGCAAAAATCCAAAGCAGGCGACTTTTATTGGAAGTCTTGTATACATTTTTGCAGGATGGACTATCTATGCGTCCATGAAACATCCTTACTTTTCCAATCCAATGATCTATCTGCCGCTGGTGCTCATGGGCATTGAAAAAGTTTACAAAAAAGAAAAACCGTACCTTTTTATCTGGTCTGCGGCAATAGCGGCAATGTCAAATTTTTATTTCTTTTATATGATCAGCGTCTTTATGGTGCTGTATGCAGCTTTCCGGTATTTTGGAATATTTCAGAAACGCTCCGTGAAAGATGTATTCCGATGGTTCCTGAAATTTGCAGGCTATTATCTGGTATCCCTGATGATCGCAGCGATGATCTTTTTACCGGTGGTTATGACTCTGTTTGGGACTGAACGATTTCAGGCGCAGAACTATGTGCCGTTGCTGTATGATCATATTTACTATGAAAAATATCTCGGCTGTCTGATCGGCGAGAATATGATCCAGTGGGGTGTTGCTGGATTTTCCGCAGTTGCCATGGCAGGCGTGTTTGTAATATTTTCCAAAAAGAAAAAATATACAGGGCTGAAACTGGGATTTATTATGATGAACCTGTTTCTCCTGATCCCCTTTGCCGGTCATGTGC
>CAVBVT010000166.1:0-4520 GCA_963598855.1 Eggerthellaceae bacterium | reverse complement strand
ACCGAAAGATCCCCATTCAAAACCATTTCAGAAGCTGCCGTAAAAGCTCTTCCAGGTGATGAAGTTCTTGTTGCACCTGGTGTCTACAGAGAGGCTGTTGATCCCCTCAATGCCGGAACTGCCTCCAAACGGATCACTTATCGTTCCATCCAGAAAGGTCAGGCCCATATCACAGGTAGTGAATCTGTAAAAAACTGGACACATATCGAGGGAAATGTATGGAAAGCAACGATCCCAAACGGAGTTTTCGGTGATTATAATCCCTTCTCCACCCTGGTGTCCGGTGACTGGTTCATTGCTTCCATGATCGCGCACACAGGAGATGTTTTTCTTGATGAAAAATCCATGTACGAAGTCACAGACCTTGAGCAGGTAAAAAATCCGGTAAAAAGTCAGACTTCCTGGGATCCTGAATTCTCTCTGTACACCTGGTACACCGAGCAGGATGAAGAAAAAGATCAGACCATTCTCTATGCCAACTTCCAGGGTAAAGATCCAAACCAGGAGAATGTAGAAATCAGTGTAAGAAAAAACTGTTTTTATCCTTCCAGTGAGGGCATCGGCTACATCACGCTTTCCGGTTTTAAGATCAGCCAGGCAGCCACTCAGTGGGCTCCTCCAACCACTTACCAGGAAGGAATGGTTGGCCCGCACTGGTTCAAAGGATGGATCATTGAAGACTGCGAGATCTATGAAGCCAAGTGCAGCGGAATTTCTCTCGGAAAATATCTCCAGCCGGAGAACGACAACAAATGGCTGAAATGGAAATATAAAGACGGAACTCAGACAGAACGTGACTGTATCTGCCAGGCTTCCTATGAAGGCTGGAACAAAGAACATATCGGCTCCCATATCATCCGAAGATGTGACATCCATCACTGCGGACAGACCGGTATTGTGGGACATCTGGGAGGTGTTTTTTCCATTATTGAGGATAATCACATTCACCATATCAACAACAAGCAGAACCTGGCTGGCGCAGAAATCGGCGGGATCAAAATGCACGCAGCTATCGATGTGATCATCCGCAGAAACCATATCCACAACTGCACCAGAGGAATCTGGCTGGACTGGCAGGCACAGGGAACGCGCGTTACCGGAAATCTTTTTCATCACAACTGCCTGCCGGATGATTTTACAGATTGTGAAAAAGCATACAATAGTGTTGGAGAAGATCTTTTTATCGAGGTATCTCATGGACCTACTCTGGTGGATCATAATCTGATGCTTTCCGACCGTTCCCTGAAACTTGCCACCCAAGGCGTTGCACTTGTCCATAACCTGATCTGCGGTTCTCTTGTTTCCGTTGGAATCGGAACGGATAATGGTGCTCCGATCATTCCATCTCCGCGGTATACGCCATACCATGTACACCATGGTACTCAGATTGCAGGATTTATGACGATCCTCCACGGAGATATGAAATTTTATAATAATATTTTCATCCAGAAAAAGATCCGCCCTTGTATGCAGGAACTTTCTGATCTCATGGGAAGCGACGGCAACATGTGGGATGACTGCAATATGATCACCGGCACTTCTCCATATGATGAATATCCGACTTTTGAACAATGGAAAAAGAATTTCGAGGGTTACTGCGGAATGGGGTCTGATGTGGGCGATCTCTATTATGAGCATCTTCCTGTGTGGGCATCCGGCAATTGCTATTTCAACGGTGCCCGCCCCTGGAAAAAAGAAGCCAATGCTTTTTCAGATACAAAAAATACCGTCAGCATCTCCCTGGAAGAAAAAGACGGAAGCTGGTATCTTCATACCAACCTCTATGATTTTCTCCCGGAAAATGCGGACGGCATTATCTCTACCGAAACTCTTGGAATAGCTTTTGAACCGGAACAGAAATATGAGAA
Organism: Eggerthellaceae bacterium; assembly: GCA_963598855.1. Classification (GTDB taxonomy): domain Bacteria; phylum Bacillota; class Clostridia; order Lachnospirales; family Lachnospiraceae; genus Blautia_A. The sequence goes on along the minus strand of CAVBVT010000166.1, from coordinate 2,652 downwards.
TCCAGATGGCTCTCCGATTATTTTTAATCAGGATTTCTCAGGTGAGCACAGGAATGTCCTCACCTGCGCAGGGCCGTTTGTAAATAAGGAATCTGCAGCTAGGAAATTATTTTAACCGGATCTCAATTCTATAATAAGCCCTCACTTGCTGTTTATTCTGTTCATACCATAAAACAGAATCTGCATAGGAGGGCTTATATAGTTATGCGAATATTCGCAATTGAATCATGTCACTTCCTTGATTCAGTTAAAAGTTCATGCCTTGCTTCCAAGGGCTTTCTTTCTTGCCCTGTATTTAGAGCGGATATACTGTCCAGCCATTTTCCTGTGGATGAAGTACTGATCCCTCCTCCACCGCTGACTGCAGACATACCAAACTCTGTAACCATCACCGGAAGATTCTTCTTTCTGGCATAAACAAGCTTGTCCGGCAGATACTTATTGCGGATGATCTTAATTACCTGTGCTGCATAAGAACGGATGGTACTCCAGCTGCATCCGTTTGGTTCATTGCAGATCTCGTAGATAACATTTTTCTGCTTGCTGTATTTCTTTGACATTGTGGCAAAAAAAGGATTTCGCCTGGCTTAAATGACTTTTAGGATTTCCATCATTCAAGATATGCCAGTCAATGATCACGTACATTCCCAGTTCTGTGGCATATTTTACCCCTTTGTAGATCCTGTTTCGAAGATCCGATGTACTGCCCCCTTCACAGACAGCCTTCCATGTTTGGATACCGGTGTTGACGCAGCTCCATAAACAACCGTCTCCTGTCCTGCTGTTATGGTTGTCCCACTATCTTAGTTCCTCCTTCCTTTTTCTTTCTCATTAACGATCCTATTACTGTTATTATCATCATATCATTAACAAGAACAAAAGAGAAGCCGCATCATATCGAATATGTGCAAAAAAGCCCCGGCAGTCCGGAAAACTCCAGACCGTCAGGGCCTCTCCTATTCTGATTTACATCAGAACAATTTTATTTAGCTTAGGCGTTCTTTTTAGCGATCGCTGCCTGTGCTGCTGCAAGACGAGCGATCGGTACACGGAACGGTGAGCAGGATACATAGTCAAGTCCGATCTCGTTGCAGAACTCTACGGAAGACGGATCTCCACCGTGCTCACCGCAGATACCTACATGAAGTTTCGGGTTAACCGGTCTTCCAAGCTCGATAGCCATCTTCATAAGTTTGCCGACACCTGTCTGGTCAAGCTTAGCAAATGGATCGTTCTCGAAGATCTTAGCATCATAGTATGCGTTAAGGAATTTACCAGCGTCATCACGGGAGAATCCGTATGTCATCTGTGTAAGGTCGTTTGTACCGAAGCAGAAGAAGTCAGCCTCTTTAGCGATCTCGTCAGCTGTAAGAGCTGCTCTCGGGATCTCGATCATAGTACCAACCTCGTACTCAAGGTCAGAACCAGCTGCTTTGATCTCAGCGTCTGCTGTCTCTACAACGAATTTCTTAACATATTTAAGCTCTTTGATATCGCCAACAAGCGGGATCATGATCTCCGGTTTGATGTTCCAATCCGGATGAGCTTTCTTAACATTGATAGCTGCACGGATAACAGCACTTGTCTGCATCTTAGCGATCTCTGGGTAAGTTACAGCAAGACGGCATCCACGATGTCCCATCATTGGGTTGAACTCAACGAGAGAAGCGATAACTGTCTTGATCTCATCAACAGTTTTGCCCTGTGCATCTGCAAGTTTCTTGATGTCTTCCTCTTCTGTAGGAACGAACTCATGAAGTGGCGGATCCAGGAAACGGATAGTAACCGGGTTACCTTCCAGAGCCTCGAACAGACCCTCGAAGTCTTCCTGCTGATATGGAAGAACTTTCTCAAGAGCTTTCTCTCTCTCCTCTACTGTTGTAGAGCAGATCATCTCACGGAATGCATCGATACGTCCCTCACCGAAGAACATATGCTCTGTACGGCAAAGACCAATACCCTCTGCACCAAGCTCTACAGCTTTCTTAGCGTCTGCAGGAGTATCTGCGTTTGTACGAACTTTCATTGTTCTGTACTTGTCAGCCCATGCCATGATACGTCCGAACTCACCAGCGATTGTAGCATCCACAGTCGGGATAACGCCGTCATAGATGTTACCTGTTGTACCATCGATGGAGATGAAGTCTCCTTCATGGAACTCTTTACCAGCAAGTGTAAATTTCTTGTTCTCCTCATCCATAGCGATATCGCCGCATCCGGATACACAGCACTCACCCATACCACGGGCAACAACTGCTGCGTGAGATGTCATACCACCACGAACTGTCAGGATACCCTGAGCAGATTTCATACCTGTGATATCTTCCGGAGATGTCTCAAGACGTACAAGAACGACTTTTTCTCCTCTTTCTGCCCATTCAACAGCGTCATCAGCTGTGAATACGATCTTACCGCAAGCAGCTCCCGGAGAAGCTCCAAGGCCTTTGCCCATCGGTGTAGCAGCTTTAAGAGCAGCTGCATCGAACTGCGGATGAAGCAGAGTATCAAGGTTACGTGGGTCGATCATTGCTACAGCTTCTTCTTCTGTTCTCATTCCCTCATCAACAAGGTCACAAGCGATCTTCAGAGCAGCCTGAGCAGTTCTCTTACCATTACGTGTCTGCAGCATGTAAAGTTTACCGTGCTCTACAG
>CAVBVT010000165.1:0-4536 GCA_963598855.1 Eggerthellaceae bacterium | reverse complement strand
CAATTTTTTCATACTGATAGCAGAATTTCAGAATGAAAAATGTGATCAGAAGAACCACTGCCGGCACCCATGCATACATGGAAACAATTCCCATATTCGTTGAGCCTGACTGAATCGCCTGTCCGCTGATATATCCGGAAAGTCCAAGGATCCATCCAACGCTTGCCTGTGCAAGACCAGAACTGATCTTCTGGGAAAAACTTGTAATCGCGGAGCCCATTCCTTCGATTCTTCTGTTTGTTTTATATTCTCCATAATCAATTCCGTCTGCAAAAAGTGTGCTGACCGGAACTGCGAGAAGTCCTGTTACGGAACCGCCGATCACGGTTCCCACGATAAGCAGTGGAACACTCTGTGTCATTCCTGCCACACCACGGACCAGAAATCCGATCATCTGTCCCCAGATACCGATGTACATGCATTTTTTCTTTCCAAATTTTGCCATACACGGTCCTACCAGCACAACGATTCCAATCAGGATCGGAAGGATACTTACCAGGTTCAGTGTTGTGGTGAGCATTTCATCTCCCATTGTATATTTATAAAAATATGTCTGGGAACAGGAGTTGATCTGCGTTACAAAGTTTACCAGTACCGTCGCAACAAGTGCAAGAAGCAGATATTTATTTGTAAAAAATAATTGAATTCCTTCTCTGAAAGATACTTTCTTAACATCTTCACCACTTGCTGCTTCTACAGAAGTTACATATTCCTTTGACATGAAGAAACCAGCCAGGAGTCCGGCTGCAACGATCACACCGTAAGCTCCGAAAAGAATCCTCCACGCACGGACATCTCCACCCAGTTTAAAGATCAGTGGAAACGTAAAAGAGCACCCAAGGATTGTGCCTGCAAGCCCGAAAAACATTCCAAAAGATGCCATGGAACCTCTCTCTTTAAAATCCTGTGTCATTAATGCCAAAAGAGAACTTCTTGCTATTCCAGTAATCGTAAACATAATAGATGTAAACAGATTATATGTTACAAATGCATAGATCATCTGTGCTGTCCTTGATCCACCCTGGGGAATAAAAAAGATCAGCGCAATGGACAAACCGGTAGGTACCGCCAGCCATAAAAGCCATGGTCTTGCTTTTCCCCATTTTGTCCTTGTCTTATCAATGAGAATTCCTGCAAGAATATCGGAGATGCCATCAAAAAGTTTGGAGATAAAGAACATTGTACCGACTGCAGCAGCTGCAAGCCCGATATTGTCGGTATAAAACATGGTCAAAAATGCCGCAATAATGGAATTGGCTGCTTCCGGCAGATCCGCAATACCATAGGACAGCTTTTCTGTAAATTTCAGTTTTCTGTGCGTATCCATAAATAATACCTCTTTCTTTTTACTTTTGTTCCGGCCGTTTGTCTTAATTTAACATGCCTGTGTCAAAATAATAAGTCCGAAACAGGACAGCAAATAGTATCTTTTGCGACATCTATATGATATAATAGCCTTACGAAAGAGAGGAATCCCATGAATAAAATACAGAAACTGAATCCGACTGAAAAAAAACTGAAAGAACTTTATCTGAAATTTGACTCCCGGCATTTAAACCATCCCTGCAGCCGTGATGAAGTGATGGATATACTTCTTACTGCCTACACGATCATGCCTGACAGAAATATAACTCACGCTCTGAAAACCCACATTGATGAACAGATCTTTATTTTAGAAAACATGGATATCTCATTTGTTCGCCATGCGCGGTACACTCCTGCATTCTGGCATAAACACGATTTTTTTGAAATGATCTATGTTTTAAACGGAAACTGTGTCAACTATATCCTGGACAGAAATATTCCCATGAATACCGGCGATATCTGTATTATGGCTCCGGATGTTACACACGCTTTAGCAGCTTTTCATGATGAAGATATTATTGTAAATATCCTTATACGAAAGAGTACTTTCGAACAGTCATTTTTCGGACTTCTGGAAGGTGATACTATCCTGTCCGATTTTTTTAAACGGACTTTTTATCAGACCTCTGAGATTCCCTATCTTCTTTTTCATACAGGAAATGACCCTGTTCTTTCTGAACTGATCGATCGTGCCTATGCAGAATGTGAGCAGCCGAAACGATATAAAAAACAGATGGTCAACACCCTGCTCTCTCTGTTCTTCATTAATCTGTTCCGCCGTCATGAACAGCATACGGAGCTTTCTGGTATTCATCTGAATTCCTCTGATGAAAATCTGATGTATATCCTGCGTTATATGCAGGCCAACTACAGGACTATTTCCCTGAAGGAACTTTCCTCCATTTTTAATTACAGTGAACGGCAGCTGCAGCGAATCATTCAGAATGCTACAGGACATACTTTTATCGAAAATATCCAGAACCAGAAAATGAAACAGGCTTCTGATCTCCTCCGTAACAGTGCTCTTCCTATTTCTGAAATCAGCGAACGTGCCGGATTTCAGTCATTGAACAATTTCCGAAAAACTTTTTTCCGGTATTTCCACATGACTCCATCAGAATATCGGAAAACTAATGGAATAAATTTTTCATAATCTAAAGATCAATAAATTCCAGCTTATGATTTACTCAAAAAAAGCCGCAGAACTTTGAAAGTCTGCGGCTTTTGCATGTTATTCTCTTATAGCAGATTTTTTCTGCGAACGGGTAAAATATATAAAGAATCCAACATTCAGCACAATTCCCACTGCAGTGGATACGGGCGCTGCCAGACCGATCTTTGTCAGGCTTGCATTTGGCTGGATACTCATAAAGTATGCCATTGGAAGACGTACCAGAAGTGTCTGGATAAGTCCCTGTACCATAACCCAGATTGTCTGATTGTTTCCGTTGAAGTAACCTACCATACTGAAAAGAACTGCAGTCACAATGGTCTCCGGTGCAAAACCTTTCAGATATTCAAATCCTTTCTGGATAACCCCTGCATCCGTTGAGAAAAATCCTGCCAGCACATCACCCTTCAAAAAGATCAGGATGAATACCAGACAGCCAACAGTCAGGCCAACTCCGATTCCCGTAAACATGGATTTTCTCGCACGTTTGGGTTTTCCCGCACCTACGTTCTGGGAAACAAAGGAAGCCATGGACTGCATCAGGGCACTTGGTACCAGCATGGCAAAGTTTACGATCTTGCAGGCAACGCCGTAACCGGAGGAAGCCTCCAGACCCAGGCGATTGACAAATGCACATAAGGCAAGGAAAGAAACCTGTGTCAGAAATTCCTGAAGTGCCAGAGGAAGTCCGATCTTAAGAAATCGTCTGCACTGGGGATTCAGGCGGAAATCTTTCTTTGTGATGGTAAACGGGAGATCTTTTTTTATCAGAAGGATCACTGCAAACACAACACTCAAGGCCTGTGCGAAAACAGTTGCAGCAGCTGCTCCTGCCGCATCCATATGAAGTCCGGCAACCAGCACAAGGTCTCCGATCACATTTACGATACATGCAACCAGTACAAAAAGCAACGGTGATTTGCTGTCTCCCAGTCCACGGAAGATGGCAGATAACAAGTTATACGCAACAATAAAGAAAATTCCGCCTCCGCAGATCCGCACATAAGATGCAGTCAGGTCAACCGCTTCTGCCGGTGCCTGCATCAGAACGGAAATCGGATGTGCAAAACATACCATAACAATAAAAAGTCCGATGGATATCATGGTAAATACGATCGCAGCACCGCCGATGACAGAGCCAATCTGTTCCGGTCTTTTTTCTCCAAGATAACGTGCGATCAGAACGGTGATTCCCATTGCAAACTGGATCACTACGAATGTTACAAGGTTCAGTACCTGGCTTCCGGTAGATACTGCGGACAGACCGGAGGTGGAACCAAATCTTCCTACTACCAGCAGGTCAACGGCACCATAGGCAGCCTGCAGGATCAGCGCTCCGAGTACCGGCATCATAAAGGCAACTAGTTTCTTCAGGATACTTCCCTGGGTAAAATCTGCTTTATCATTTGTCATAGTTTTCTCTCCTCTCACACATGATCTGGTAAAATTTCTCAATGGTCTGGATCATGCAGTCAGCCTCTTCCTCTGAAATCGCTGAAAGATACGGTGCCAGACTGCTGAAATAATCCTGGTCATATTTTCTGGAAAGCTTTTCTCCTTCTTCTGTGATGGATATGTAGGTGACACGGCCATCATCCGGAGAGGCAATTTTCTGAAGATATCCTTTTGCTTCCATTTCCTTTACGGTTCTTGTGACTCCCGGGCGCGGAAGATTCATGGCATCACTGATATCGGAGATCCGGATATCTTTTTTTTCTTTTTGCAGGGACTGAATCGCATCCAGATATTGAATGTAGGACGGCATAACGCCCTTTGGCAGCGGAGGGAGCATTTCCCGGATACGTTTCGCCTGATAGCACGCATCAAACATCCGCTTGATCTTTTCGTTTGTCATAAAAAAACCTCATGTAATTATCTTTGTTAATTATCATTGATAATTATATGAGGATTTTGTGGTTTGTCAAGTATGTTTATTTATTTTCATGGATTTCGCTTTTAACTTTTGGACTCATGTATTTTTATAACAAATCCATTTTCCA
>CAVBVT010000164.1:0-4643 GCA_963598855.1 Eggerthellaceae bacterium | reverse complement strand
GTTCCAAACTGATCTGCTATCATCTGCAGAAATCATTTTCAATACATACATCCAGGCTGGATACCGAACCAGTTCTCTCCTGTCCCGCCTGTTACGAAAAGGCCACCCCTCTTCAGGATGGCCGCGTCTATCTTGTTTCAGAACCAGATTTCCAGCTGACATTCCGACATCCCAGGAATATCCTTTTTCTCATTGTCGGAGCTTCATATGATGATTACGAATTATCCCAGCCGAATCTGTGTGTGATTCCCCAGGACATTCCTGCTAATACGATCCTTAATAAACTGCAGGAGATCTTTCTTATTTATGACCAGTGGAACCAGTCCCTCATCGATTCCCGCCTCAGAAATGCTTCCATAATGGAACTTCTGGAACTGACAGACTGTATCATCCCCAATCCCATGATGCTGATTGGCATGGATTTCACGATCATTGCCTCCAGGAAATGGGATCTTGGAGATCTCTCCGGTTCCGTCCTGGGCTCCAGTGAGAATTCCTGGGCTCTGGTTGATAGCCTGAAACAGGATCCCAACTACGAAGAAGCTTTTTACAAAACAGGGTTTTTTTACTATCCGGGAAACGGACTCTCTATTCCAGCTCTCTGTGTGAACATTTCCAATAACAATAGAGCTGTATACAGGCTGATGTTCTCGGAAGGGGAAGTTCCTCTGGATGATACTTTTGGCTTCATCCTGGAATATCTGGCTCAGATGGTGTCCCACGCACTTTCCACTGGTATCATGCACAACCGGGATAAATCCTTTCCTTTACACCAGATCTTTATTTCCATTATGACAGATCCAGGTGCCGATTATGTAAAAATCAGCCAGCAGCTGACCAATGTGGGATGGCTTTCTTCTCATATGTATCAATGTATTCTGATCCAGACTGGTCTCATTGACCAGAAGAACCTGACACTTAACGCTATCTGCAACTATCTGGAGAATACGATCCCTGCCAGCTGCGCTACCGAATATAAGGGAAATGCAGTGCTTTTTATCAATCTGGATCTCTGCACCATGACTGTCCATGAGATTTCCGACAAGATCGAAGGCTTTATCAAAAGCAGTATGTTAAACGCCGGATACAGCCGGAAAATGCTTGGCCATTTCAATTTTCACCGCCAGTACACCCAGGCTTCCGTTGCACTGCAGGTTGGCAAGCGCAAGAATCCGGCAGAGAGTATCCACCACTTTAATTCCATTGCACTGCCCTATATCCTGGAACAGGCCACCAGAAAACTACCGGCTTACATGATCTGTCATGAAAAACTTCTGGCTTTAAAATATAAAGATGAGGCCGGACAGTCTCATCTTTATGATACGCTTCGGTGTTTTCTGGAACATAATCAGAATATTGCCCATACAGCCAACGCCCTGTTTATCCACAGAACAACGCTTCTTTACCGTCTGGATAAGATCAAGGCTTTTCTGGATTCTGACCTTACAGACAGAAATGAGATTCTGTATCTGCTGCTTTCTTTCCATTTAATGGATATGGAATCAGAAAACCAGGTTGAAAAATAAGCGTTTACGCCTGCTCTTCTTTTTCAGCTTCATTCAGTATAGAAGTACAATGTGGACAGCGTGTAGCTTCCATATCAATCTCACTTCTGCAAAACGGACATATTTTTGTTGTTAGCTCTACTTCCTCTTCTTTCTTTCCGCCAAGAGAAGTAATCTTATTTACTGCTTTCAGAAGACAGAACAAAATAAATGCCATGATCACGAAATTGATTACCGCTGACACAAAGGATGATGCAAAACCTGATACGTCTTTCAGCGTATAAGCCGCTCCTCCTGTGAGCACATTCAGAATCGGGTTAATAAAATTGTCCGTCAGAGATGTCACGATACCCGAAAAAGCACCTCCGATGATCACACCAATGGCCATGTCCATCACATTGCCGCGCAGTGCAAAGGCTTTGAATTCTTCCAGAAATTTCTTCATTAGTAATTCCTCCCTCTTTCCCGGAAATCCTATGGATCAAAGATCTGGATTTCCTTTATTTTACAAGGAAAATTATAACACCTGCAGACAAAATATGCCAGATGGACTTCAATGTTTTCCAAGCTGCCAGAATGTAACTGCACTGGCAGCTGCAACATTCAGTGAATCGACCCCATGGGACATGGGAATACATACCGTATAATCGCAGTCCGCAATGGTCTCAAATGCAAGGCCATCGCCTTCTGTGCCAAGAACAACTGCCAGTTTCTCCTCTGCAAGCAGTTTCGGATCATCGATATCAACGGAATCTTCTTTTAAAGCCATTGCCGCTGTCTTAAATCCCATATCCTGAAGTTTCCGGATCCCTTCTGTTTTCCAGTCCATCTTCTCATCAAAAAATGTCCAGGGGATCTGAAATACAGTTCCCATACTGACACGGATCGCACGCCTGTACAGTGGATTGCTGCACCCCGGTGTCAGAAGCACCGCATCCATCCCAAGGGCAGCTGCCTAACGGAAGATCGCACCTATATTTGTAGGATTTACCACATTTTCCAGAACTGCGATCCTGCGTGCATTTCTGCATACTTCTTCAATTTTCGGAAGTGCAGGTCTGTGCATGGCACAGAGCATTCCTCTGGTAAGCTTAAACCCGGTTAATTGAGTCAGCACATCAAACTCAGCAGTATAAACCGGAATATCCCCACACTGCCGGATCAGTTCCTTCGCCTCACCTTCAATATGCTTATGCTCCACAAGAAACGAAATTGGCTTACATCCGGCATCCAATGCACGTTCGATCACTTTCGGGCTCTCCGCAATAAAGATTCCCTTCTCAGGCTCTGCACGATTCAGAAGCTGCACCTCAGAGATCCTGGCATATACATCCAGCTCCGGGGCGTTAAAATCTGTGATTTCTATAATATTTGACATTTCTAACTTTTACTCCTGTTCTCAAAAAAGAAAGCCAGGTGCTGTTATCTGCACCTGACCAATATCTGCAGCCGTTCATTCCCAGACCAACAACAGTATTCTTTCTTTCATTTATTTTATTCTACTTCTTCCGGCTCCATACTAAGCATATGGCCTTCCTGACTTCCAATATCATATTTCTGTCCGTACTCTTTGAAATACTGATAATACTCCTCACTGTTTGTCGGATAGATCTTGGAATCATGGATATGAATATTCGATCCCGTCTCATCGCTCTTCATCAGTGCAACCATAGCACTTGCACAATGAGTTGCAATACGGCCGAAGCTGTTAAGGATATCACTAAATACCGTTCCCTCTTCCAGTCCGCATTTTCCCTGGCTAAGACGTTCTGCATGACGCATTTTCAACATATCACATAGAGCAGTGATCACAGCTCCCAGAGGAGCCACCCTCTGCGCCAGTTCTTTATCATCCTTCATAAATGCCTTGCAGGTAATATTAATATCCTCACGAACCGCCTCCATAACAATATTCAGCTCATCCCAGGCTTCCTGGGAAAAATTTGTGTGGTTGTCATGCATCTCACTTGACATATGCGCAATGTAGGAAGCATGATCTCCAATACGCTCAAAGTCATTGATCGTATGCAGGTACAAGGAAGCCTGCCTTGTCTGAGCTGTATTCATCTCACGCTTGGTAAGCTGGATCAGGTATTCTCCCAGACGGCTCTCATACTTATCGATCAGATCCTCCTTGCGCTGAACCTTGTCATACTTATCCTGCTGATAGTCATTCAGAAGATTCATCGCTCTGTTGACATTTTTGCGAAGTTTCTTGGACATACCATTCATCACACGGTGGCACTGTGCGATCGCAAGAGCCGGATAATTCAGCAGACGCTCCTCGAGAAGATCAAAATCAGCTTCATCCTCAAGATCCTCCTCATTATCCTTGACAAGCCAGCATACAAGCATTTCAATTTTCGGGATAAACGGGAAAAGGACAATTACCGTAGCCAGACGGAATACCGTATTCAGGCATGCGATCGTTACCGGTGTCATGGTCATGTCCATGAATGAAAAATGCACAAAAGCATTCACCGTATAAAAAATCACAGACCACAGGATCAGTCCAAGAAGGTCATTGGTCAGATACACCAGTGCTGTTCTTTTACCGTTTTTGTTCGCACCGATCGCCGAAATGAGAACCGGACATGCAGCACCGACACCAATTCCAAGAACCAGCGGAAATGCACTGGCAAAGGTCAGGATTCCTGTTACGGAAAGAGCCTGCAACACACCAACTGTGGCTGATGCACTTTGTAGGACAGCTGTAAAAACAATACCAACAAGAATACCTGCGATCGGATTAGAAAACATTGTCAACAGTTTAACAAATGCCTGGCTCTCTCTAAGCGGGGAAACCGCGCCGCTCATCATCTGCATTCCTGTCATTAGAATAGAAAAACCGAGCATGATATTTCCGATATTCTTATGTAAGGTACGCTTACAGAACATACGGAAAATAATACCAACTACAGCCACAATTGCAGAAATAGTCGCTGTAGAAAGAACACTTGCAATTCCACTGGAACCCTCGATATACGAAAGACACAGGATCCAGCCCGTGATACTGGTTCCGATATTGGCACCCATGATGATACCGATCGCCTGCCTCAGCTTCATCATACCAGAGTTTACGAAACCGATTACCATAACTGTCGTCGCAGAAGACGACTGAATCACACTGGTAACACC
>CAVBVT010000163.1:0-4730 GCA_963598855.1 Eggerthellaceae bacterium | reverse complement strand
GACACGTCTTATATCCCCATAGCTGAAGCAAGGGGTTTTACGACGCATTGGATAACTATACATTCAGCGATCTATTTGTCCGCTTTCATTTCTTCCACGCCAGCTTTATCTTCCGGTTCTTCTTTTACGATTCTTCCATAAAGCTTCGTCATCTTATAGATCTTCTCGATCGTTTTCTCTGTAAGCTGACCTTTCTTCATTCTCCACTTCCAGTTATCTCCAAGTGTAGACGGCTCATTGATCCTTGCCTCATTTCCAAGGCAGAGATAATCCTGCACAGGAACCACGCAGCGGTCAGCAACACTCGCCATAGCAGCACGGATCAGACTCCAGACAGCCGCAGTCTCATGCTTTCCCTCGCAGCCGATGTATGCCTTCGCAAAATTCCTGTCATGCTGGCTTAAATTCCGGAACCATCCTCTTGTTGTCTCATTATCATGAGTTCCCGTGTAAACAATACAGTTCCTCTCATATCTGTGAGTCAGATACGGGCTGTCCTCATTCTCATCAAAAGCAAACTGAAGAACCTTCATACCCGGGAATCCGGATTCCTCCACCAGTTCGATCACACTGTCTGTAAGAAGCCCAAGATCCTCAGCAATCACATTCAGCTTGCCGAGATTCTTTTCCAAAGTCTGGAACAGCTCAATTCCAGGGCCTTTTTCCCAATGGCCAAACTCTGCCGTCTTATCTCCATAAGGAATCGAATAATACTCATCAAAGCCACGGAAATGGTCAATACGTACCACGTCATAAAGCTTCATGCAGTTAACCATGCGAAGCGTCCACCACGCATAACCGGTCTTTTTATGATAATCCCAGTCATAAAGAGGATTTCCCCAGAGCTGTCCTGTAGCAGAAAAAGCATCCGGCGGGCATCCAGCCACTCCAACCGGCAGGTTCTCTTTATTAAACTGGAAAAGTTCCGGCTGTGCCCAGGCATCAGCGCTGTCAAAAGCAACATAGATCGGCACATCTCCGATGATCTCCACACCTTTTTCATTTGCATAAGCTTTCAGCTCTGTCCACTGCTTAAAGAACCAGAACTGCTGGAAACGATAAAATGCCACTTCCCTGGAAAGTTTTTTCCCGATTTCATCAAGTGCCGCCTGATCTCTGTTCTTCAATTCTGCAGGCCACTCGATCCAGCTGATGCCACCGAGACTTTCTTTGATGGCCATATATAAACTGTAATCCTCAAGCCACGCTGCGTTCTCTTTAACAAACTTCTGATACTCTGCATCTGCCTCGCAATTTGATTTCTCAAACGCTTTTCTCAGAAGAACAAATCTGGACTTGTAGATCTTTTCATAATCCACATAACTCTCATTGCCGCCCCAGTCACAGGCCTCACATTCGCCCTCTTCAAGATATCCGGCCTTTACAAAAGCTTCCAGATCAATAAAATACGGATTTCCCGCAAATGTGGAAAACGACTGATACGGTGAATCTCCATATCCGGTAGGTCCAAGAGGCAGGATCTGCCAGTATCTCTGTCCTGCTCGCACCAGCTGGTCCACAAATTCATAAGCTTCCGCAGAAAAACAGCCGATTCCAAATCTGGACGGAAGGCTGGATACCGGAAGCAAAATTCCACTTGCTCTCATATTCACGAATCCCCCTGTTTCATCAGTAGTCGCGCTCTCACACAGATGTCTGCAGGAGCACTCTTCTGTTATTATAGCATCCTGCTTCAGAACCTTCAAAGTCCTTTTTTGCGGATATATATAAATATATCATGATATACGCGCTCCCGATCCGTCTCATTCAGGATCTCATGGCGCATTCCCGGATATAATTTTCCCCGAACATCCAGATATCCGGCATGACGCATGGCACGGACTGCTTTCGCAAAATAGCGCACATTTCCCATACAGGGATCGTCTGCTCCACTGATAAACAGCACCGGCATCTTCGGTTTCGTACAGTTCCAGTGCTTCACATCGTAAGCTCTTTTCATCAGGTCAAAAAGCGCCAGGTACGCATCATCACTGAATGTAAATCCGCAGTACTCAGAATCCGAATAATCCTGCACTACCTGCGGATCTGAACAGATCCAGGAAAAACGGTTCTTTTCTTTCCGGAAACGGTGTGCATACGTTCCAAAAGACATGGCTTCTATAAGGCCTGCGCTGTGTTTCGGTCCAAAAACAGCCTTCTCTGCTTTTGCCAGTGCAACACCAACCGGGCGCAGCGCATTGTAGCTTGGAGATCCGCACACGATCAGCATATCCATACAATTATCGTGATGGGCTGCATAGGCACGGACAGCCAGGGAACCCATACTGTGTCCAAACAAGATCAGCGGAATCTCCGGAAAATGATCCCGGATCAGGCTGTTCACAGTGTGGATATCCTGAAGCATGGCGTCTGCACCGCCGCCGTACATATACCCCAGATCTTCTTTATTCCGTACGCTTTTGCCATGTCCTCTGTGATCATGGATCACGCTTACATATTTATGTTCCGCCATGTATTCCATAAACGGAAGATATCGTTCCTTGTACTCACTCATTCCATGAACGATCTGAATGATCCCGCGGTATTTTTCATCACGTCCAAGCTCCGGCACCAATGCCAGACAGGAAATTTCCAGCCCGTCTGCTTTTGACGGAAACGAATACTGAATCGTCCTTGCCATATACTCCACCTCTTCTTTCCTGCCGCTCCCCGCAGCATTTCATAACCTCTTTTTATACCACAAAGTATATCATAACACAGGGGGTTTCTCAAACAGTAAACCTATGTTATAATCGTTACCGTAATAATATAGAAACCACAACTGATATTAAGGAGGAATAATGAATACAGATAATAACGATTTTTACGACGATGATCTTTCCAGGTCATTGATCAACAACGATTTCGAAGACAATTCCCCTCGCAGAAAGAAAAAGAGCAAAAAACCTCTCATCATCTGCCTGGTCATTCTTCTGATCGCTGCAGTTGCCGGCGGAGTCGCCTGGTACCTGAACCAACGTCATAAACCGGTAGAAGCCACAGAGAAATTTCTCACAGGCATGCAGAATATGGACTTTACCACCATGGAGAATCTTCTCCAGAGCCACGATCTCAGTGCCCTGGACGATGCAGATATCCGTGATTCTGCATACACAGACTTCTTCACCACAATTAACAAGAAGATGACCTATAAGATCACCAAGAACAAATTTGATATCCAGAACGGAACTGCGAAGGTAACTGTACACCTGAAATATATCGACGGAACCAATATCTACGCAGCTACTATCCAGGAATACACCCGAAAAGTTGCAGTTGCAGCTTATGCCGGAAAAACCATGACTCAGGATGATATCCAGGAAATGCTTGCTTCTCTTCTCGCTGAGAACGCTTCTACAGCAGATGAGAAATACAGTGATATCGATATCACCTATCCGCTTATCAAGATCGGTGATGAATGGAAGATCGTTTCCCTGGATGACACAACTGTCAAGGTTATGTGTGCGAACTTCAAGAATGTAAAAGATGAGATCTCTTCTCAGCTTAATGATGAAAGTTCCGACAGCAGCTCCGATGCTTCCGCAGATTCCACAGCATCTTCTGACACTGCTGATTCCGCACAGACGGCCGGCTCATCTATCGACATTACAACAGACAAGTTTTCTGTCCGTTTCAAACAGTTCGCAGTATCCAAGGACTACGGCGGAAATCCGTGCCTGATGATCTACTACGATTACACCAACTCCGGTGAGTCCCAGTCCAGTGCATTTGTGGACTTCACTTTGCAGGCATCCCAGAACGGCGAGTCTCTTGAGGGAACTTATCCGGAATCCAACGACACAGCAGTAGACAACTACATGAATACCATTGACCCGGGCAAAACAGTTACTGTCTGCCAGGTATATCTTCTGAAAGATACCACCAGTGATGTCACCCTTCAGGGAAAAGAAACTCTTAATGTAAGCGGCGGCCAGACAACATCTCAGGTGCTGAAATTACAGTAACGTGTCAAGCGGATAAAATCATCCTCATTCGCTGCGCAGCTCTATAATTCGGCTAAACAATAAAACGGAAATTTCCAAATCATGTTTTTAACATGAATACCAGAAATTTCCGTTTTTCTTTTTTCTCTATAATACATATTTTTCCCACTTCCGCGGAAAACTATCTCCTGTATAACGAAAGGATGGTGACTTATGGCAAATAAATATTTACAGTATTTTGCACTGACGATCGCTGTGATCGGTGCCGTAAACTGGGGTCTGATCGGATTTTTTAATTTTAATCTGGTAGCTTTCCTGTTCGGAAGCATGAGCTGGCTTTCCAGGATCGTGTATGGCCTGGTAGGTTTGTGCGGTCTCTATCTTCTGACCTTCTACACACTTGTGGATCAGGAACAGGTAACTGAGTAATTTTCGGCCTGGTTCCTGACACAGGCAGTTTTCTCCGTCTGCGGCAGAATCTCTACGCACAAAATCCCTTTCCTCTGCCGCAGCACGGAGCTGCCTTTTCTTTTTTAAAGCTATAAAAAAATTTCCTCTGAGATTCTATTTTTCTCCTCCTGCAGCAATTTTTTTAACAACAAAAAAAGAACTCTGACCATTCTCAGAGTTCCGAAGAGCGATAGACGGGGCTCGAACCCGCGGTCTCGACCTTGGCAAGGTCGCGCGTTACCAACTACGCCACTATCGCATAAGAGCGGGTGATGGGAATCGAACCCACGTATCCAGCTTGGAAGGCTGGTGTTCTACCATTGAACTACACCCGCA
>CAVBVT010000162.1:0-4750 GCA_963598855.1 Eggerthellaceae bacterium | reverse complement strand
ATACAGGGGCACCGGATGAGAGTACCGACATTGAGGAGAGCATCAATGCAGCCATGGATAAGATCATAGTTCCGCCGGAAGATGAGGAGGAACCACAGCCTGCCAGACATCATACCAAGTCCGCGCGGCCGGGACCGGTGGTATATGTACCGATTGATGATCTTGATGATAAGTTTGAGGTACCTTCCGGGAAGAAAGGCAGGAAGAAATTTAAGGGACTTCGCATTTTCGGCCTGATCCTTCTCATGGTTCTGGTGATCGGAGGATGTGCTTATGCAGGAGTCAGCTATTACTATTCGGACAAATTCTTTGAGGGAACATGGATCAACGGAATAAACTGTTCAGGGAAGACAGCATATGAGGTGGAGACACTTCTGGCACAGAAGCAGCAGAATTATTCCATACAGGTATCATCCAGAAATCTGGAACCACAGACGATCAGTGGAGATCAGATCAGCTATCAGTATCTTTCAACAGGAGAAGTACTGAATCTTCTGAAAACACAGAAGCCATATGAATGGATCAAAGGCATGTATGAGCAGAAGAGTTATACTGTAGCGGAGAATATCGGCTACGATAAGACACAGCTTCAGGAACAGCTCAAATCACTTGCCTGTGCACAGCCTGAGAATCAGGTAGAACCTGAGAATGCATATGTGGCATTTCAGGATGGACAGTTTGTGATCGTTCCGGAGACACAGGGAAGCAAGCTTGATATCAAGTCCGCATATCAGGTACTTGATACAGCGGTTGCAGCAAGTCTGACAGCAGTTGATTTCAGCGCTTCTCCGGAAGCATATGTAAATGCAGACGTGACACAGGATGATCCGGGACTCCAGTCAGCACTGGAAGCATGCAACAACTATACAAGAGCAAGTATCACGTATACGTTTGGTTCTCAGACTGTTACACTGGATGGAAATACAATCAAAGACTGGCTTCAGTTTGATGATAAAGGACAGCTTGTCTGGGATGACAATTCTTTCCAGCAGCATGTTGCCGATTATGTGGCACAGCTTGCAGCGTCCTATGATACGGTGGGTACGGAAAGAGAGTTCCATACGACCAGTGGCAGAACTGTTTATGTATCAAGTTCTGTATATGGATGGAAGATTGACCAGAGTGCAGAAGCAGCACAGCTGAGTCAGGAGATTCAGTCAGGTACACAGACAACGAGAGAGCCGGTGTACTCGCAGACAGCCAACTCTTATGGTGTGAATGATCTTGGGGATACGTATATTGAAGTAGACTTAAGTGATCAGCATATGTATTATTACCAGAACGGAGTCGATATTTTTGAATCTGATTTTGTTTCAGGTAATATGAGCTATGAAGACCGACAGACACACGCCGGAATCTTTACACTCTATTATAAGAAGAGCCCGGATGTACTGAGAGGTACCATGAAAGCGGATGGAAGTTATGAATATGAGGCAGAAGTCCAGTACTGGATGCCGTTTGACGGAGGTATTGGTTTCCATGATGCATCCTGGAGAGATGAATTTGGTGGAGATATTTATCTGACAGATGGTTCCCATGGATGTGTGAATATGCCACCGGACAGCGCCGGAGAGCTGTATGATCTGATACAGTATGGTGTGCCGATCGTCTGCTTTTACTAAATAAAATTACAGGAGATAATAAATGGACAGATCATTTGACTTTTTTCTTGCAGGAGCGTCCCTGATCGTTGGAATCATGCTTCTGACAGGGCATGGAGATATTTTTCTTAAGGGAGGAAATGCCAAACTCCGCAAACAGAAATACGATGAAAAAAAGATGGCAACAGGTTCAGGAATCGCACTGATCCTGATCGGAATCATTACTTTTATTGATTCCTATACAGCAAGTATGATATCAGAAATCATCTATATCATTCTGGTTCTTGCCATTCTTGCAGGACTGGTACTTTATATCAAATATAAATGTGCTAAGAAATAATAATAAGTAATAAACATAAAATGAGCATGGGAGAAATTCTTCCATGCTCGTTTTAGTTTATGAAATTTTACAGAGACAGATCAACAAGATCCATTGGTTTGCTGATGTGTGCATCCGGTTCCGGGACTTCTCCAAAACCGTATTCGGCCAGGATAAAAGGGACACCTGCCTTACGGCATGCCTGATAGTCGCCAAAAGTATCTCCGACATAGACAGGTGATTTCATATTATACATATCTGCAATCTTGCGGATATTTGAGCCTTTGTCCAGGCCGGTATCACCGTTGCAGAGATGACCCTTGAAATATTTTCCAAGACCTGAGGCCTGGAGGAAAACTTCAATATAACCGCTCTGGCTGTTACTTACAATATAGAGGGGATATTTCTGATACATGATCTCAAGCATTTTTTCCAGATCCTCGTAAAGAGGCGCACATTTCCTGGAAAGTGCATCGTGTTCTGCCTGGCAGCACCCGTCGATAACGCGAAGCTGCTCTGATTCAGGCAGATCCGGGAAAATCTGGCGGGCGATATCAGCAAGCGGTTGTCCGAAAAGAGTCATAAGTCTTGCGGAAGTCAGAGTGATATTCATATGTTCTTCTTCCTGAAGATATCTGGTCCAGGATTCTGCTACGATCTCTGTGGAATCCCATAAAGTTCCGTCAACGTCAAAAATGATGCTGTCCATGATACAATCCTTTCTGTGTGAAAACCACGATCAGGTGGATCGTGTTCCGCGTAATTTAATTTATATTACCATTGAACTCATTCTATCTGTTAAAATAAAAAAAATCAACTGGTATTTGGCGTGATTTATGGTATACTAAAAAACACTGAGGGAAAAACATGAAATATGAGCAGATAAGAAATACAGGTGGGCTGAAGCGAATCGTGCAGCCACTGACCGACTGGTACAGACAGAATAAGAGAATTCTTCCATGGCGTGATCAGAATAACGCCTACTATACCTGGGTCTCGGAGATTATGCTTCAGCAGACACGGGTAGAAGCTGTGAAACCATATTTTCAGAGATTTGTCGGAGAACTTCCGGATGTTCAGGCACTGGCAGAATGCCCGGAAGAAAAGCTGATGAAGCTTTGGGAAGGCCTGGGATATTATAATCGTGTCCGTAATATGCAGCTGGCAGCGAAGACAGTAGTCAGTGAATATGGCGGGAAGCTGCCGGCTTCTTATGAACAGCTTCTGAGCCTTAAAGGAATCGGAAATTACACAGCAGGGGCAATTGCATCGATCGCATATCAGATTCCGGTACCGGCAGTAGATGGAAATGTTTTACGTGTATTATCAAGGATTACTGAGGACCGGCAGGATATTATGAAGCAGTCCGTACGCCGTCAGGTAGAAGAGTGTTTGCTGGAAGTGATGCCGGAAGAGGCTCCCGGGGATTTTAATCAGGCACTGATGGAGCTGGGGGCGGTAGTCTGCGTACCAAACGGACCGGCACGCTGTGAAGTCTGTCCTGTTGCAGGAGAATGTCGGGCATACAGACACGGAACAGTGGACGAACTCCCGGTCAAAGCACCTAAGAAGCAGCGCACTGTGGAAAACAGAACTGTGCTTGTGATTCAGGACGGAGAGAGGACAGCGATCCGGCAACGCCCGAAGAGCGGACTTCTGGCAGGACTGTATGAGCTTCCCAACACAGAAGGACATAACAGCCGTGAAGAAGCACTGGAAAAAGTAAAAGCGATGCATCTGGAGCCGTTATATATTGAGAAACTTCCTGATGCGAAGCATATTTTTTCACATATTGAATGGAGAATGACCGGATATCTGATCCGTGTATCATCTCTTGACACAGACAGAAATTTACCGTTTATTTTTGCAGAAAAGAAACAGTCTGAAAAGCAGTATGCAATCCCGTCTGCATTCAGAGCTTATGTAAAGTACATGAAGGAGGAATCAGGAAAATGAAATTGTTGAGTATCGCAATTCCCTGTTACAATTCAGAAGCATATATGGAAAAATGTATCAACTCTCTGTTAAAAGGTGGAGAAGAAGTAGAAATCCTTGTAGTTAATGACGGATCTTCTGACCGTACTGCGGAGATTGCAGATGAGTATGAAGCAAAATATCCGACCATTGTCAGGGCAATCCATCAGGAAAACGGCGGTCATGGTGAAGCAGTCAATGCCGGAATCCGTAATGCTACAGGTATGTATTTTAAGGTCGTTGACAGTGATGACTGGGTAAATGAAGAAGCATATATGCAGATTTTAAGGACTCTTGAAGAACTGACCCGTGGTCCGCAGACCCTTGATATGCTGATCAGCAACTTTGTGTATGAAAAGCAGGGAGCATCCCGAAAGAAAGTTATGCAGTACAGACATTGTCTGCCGGTCAATGAGATTTTCGGATGGGACAGCGTGCATATGCCAAAAGGCAAATATCTTCTGATGCATTCCATTATTTATCGTACAAAACTTCTTCATGAATGTGGATTAGAGCTGCCGAAACATACTTTCTATGTGGATAACCTGTTTGCGTTTGAACCGCTTCCGTCTGTTAAGAATATGTATTATCTGGATGTGAATTTTTATCGTTATTTTATCGGAAGAGATGATCAGTCCGTCAATGAGAAGGTAATGATTAAGAGGATCGACCAGCAGATCCGTGTCAATAAACTGATGGCAGATGCTTTCCACAGATGTCAGTTTGATAACAAACATCTGAAGAAATATATGCTGAGTTATCTGGATATCATCACAACTGTTTCTTCCATCATGCTGGTACGTGCCGGCACACAGGAAGCTCTTGATAAGAAAAAAGAAATGCTCGAGTATATCCG
>CAVBVT010000161.1:1810-4761 GCA_963598855.1 Eggerthellaceae bacterium | reverse complement strand
CGCTCTTATAATACAAAAAGACTCCTCCACCGTCAGGGTAGAGAAGTCCTGTAAATTTCACATCAACAACTATTCCCGCTCGGAGATTTCCTTGCCGTCAGAGTCTGTTTTGTTTTCATTGTCACTGTTCACTTCGTTCACAGTAACAGTCTGTTTTACTTTTTCAATCTTTTTATATATTTATATTTTACTTTATACAGTCCCGGTGAGTCAACACTAACAGCCATATATATCCTGCGCTTCTGCCATAACAAAACAACAGCCCCGGACGAAAATCCTGCGATGTCCGGGGCTGTATTTCTGTGATTTATTTTTTGATCTCAGACTGGAATTCTCTGATATCCTTTGCAATCTCACCACTCAGAAGAAGCATACAGATAAGGTTCGGAATTGCCATAAGCGCATTCGCAATATCCGAGAAGTTCCATACAAGACTCAGTGTCTGTGTACATCCAAAATATACAACAAGTGAAAATACCACTCGATAAACCATGTTGTATTTGTGTGTTCCAAGGAGATATTCAAACGCTTTCTCTCCATGATATTCCCATCCAAGGATGGTAGAAAACGCAAACAATGTAATACCTATTGTGACCAGCCAGCCGCCAGCTGAACCAAGGATCGTTTCAAAGGCCGCGATCGTGACATCTGATCCTGTCAGCATATTTCCGGCTGCATCTGTCATTCCAAGGGCTCCGGATGAAGCAATTGCAAGACCTGTGATCGTACAGACAACGATCGTATCCCAGAATGTACCTGTCATATTTATGTAGCCCTGGCGAACCGGGTTATCTGTAGTAGCCGCTGCTGCGGTGATTGCCGCAGAACCCATACCTGCTTCATTTGAAAAAACACCACGCGCAACACCAAATCTCATCGCACTCATCATAGATGCTACAATTGATCCACATAAGCCGCCACCGACTGCTTTTACAGAAAATGCCATTTTGAAAATCATAGCCAGACCAGCTGGTAAATTTGAACTATTTCCAACAATAACGATGATACCGCAGATCACATAAAAGATTGCCATAGCAGGAACAACTACAGAAGATACCTTTGATATGGACTTGATTCCTCCTACGATAATAAGCAGTGAAACTACGGTGATCACAATACCGGTGATCCATGTCGGTACACGGAATGTTGTATGAAGTGCCCCCGCGATGGAGTTACCCTGCGTCATATTTCCGATACCAAAAGAAGCTACCACTGCGAAAAACGCAAACAGCCATGCCAGTACGGATCCAAATGTTTTATTTTTCAGACCCTTTTTCATAGTGTACATCGGACCACCGCTCATCTCGCCTTTGGCATTTACTTCACGGTATTTGATTGCGAGCATACACTCACTGAATTTGGATGTGAGACCAAATGCCGCTGAAATCCACATCCATACCAGGGCTCCCGGTCCACCGGATACCATGGCTGTTGCAACACCTACAATATTTCCGGTACCGATCGTAGCTGCCAGCGCTGTAGTAAGTGCAGAAAACGGAGAAACATCACCTTCACCCCGGCTTTTGGTACGCGCTTCCTTACTGAGTGTACTCTTAAGCGCGTATCCCAGATTTCTCCATGTCAGAAATCGTGTCCGGAAAGTAAGAAAAATTCCGGTTCCTACCAGAAGAATCAGCATGACCGGTCCCCAGACAAAATCATCAATTTTTGTAATAATTTCATTCAGCTGCTCCATATTGATATCCCTCCTCAAATGCAGAAAGGAGCGATGTTGTAGCAACATCGCTCCTTCTCTTAACAAGTGTATGAATTTTCTGTATTATACACTTTTATTCACTTTTCTGTCAAGATACTTTTCAAAAAACTATCTTGTATTCTATTCTTTTACACTCAGACGTACCAGTGCTCTCTGCAGTTTCGCAAATGCCATCTTATATTCCTGGTCAGTGAGACCGCCCTTGGCAATCATTTCTTCGGCGCGTTTCTTAGCTGCCTGTGCACGCTCCGCGTCGATGTCTTCTTTCCACTCCCAGGTGGTTGCAAGAAGACGGCAGGTTCCGTTCATGACCGAAAGCATCCCGCCGATGCAGGCTGCTGTCCGTCTGGTTCCGTCCTCCATGACTACACTGGCTTCGCCCATACCAAGGGCTGTACAGAAATTGCAGTGTCTTGCAAGAATCGCGATATCACCGCCGATACTTCTGCACACCACACGCTCCACGTCACCCTCAAAAAGCAGTCCGTCCGGTGTTCCGATCCGTAAAGGGAAGGTACTCATAAGACACCTCCTTTACTGCTTCTTAGCTTTTTCGAATACTTCATCAATAGTACCTGCAAACAGGAAACAGCTCTCCGGAATGTCATCACATTCTCCGTCAAGGATCATCTTGAATCCTCTCAATGTCTCTTTCAGCGGTACATATTTACCTGGCATACCTGTGAACTGCTCTGCAACAGAGAAGCTCTGGGACAGATATCTCTGTACCTTACGTGCACGGCTTACAGTACGTTTATCCTCTTCTGAAAGCTCATCCATACCCATGATGGCAATGATATCCTGAAGTTCTTTGTAACGCTGAAGCACACGCTGTACAGATCTTGCGATTTCATAATGTTCTGTTCCAACGATCTCCGGTGAAAGGATACGGCTTGTAGAATCCAGCGGATCTACTGCCGGGTAAATACCCTGGCTGGAGATCTCACGGGAAAGTACGGTTGTTGCATCCAGATGTGAGAAAGTTGTTGCCGGAGCAGGGTCTGTCAGGTCATCGGCAGGCACATAAACAGCCTGTACGGATGTGATAGATCCCTTACGTGTAGAAGTGATTCGCTCCTGTAAGTTACCCATTTCAGTTGCCAGTGTCGGCTGATATCCTACTGCGGACGGCATACGTCCGAGAAGTGCGGATACCTCAGAACCGGCCTGTGTGAAACGGAAGATATTGTCAATGAAAAGAAGCACATCCTGGTTCTTCTCATCACGGAAATAC
>CAVBVT010000161.1:0-1702 GCA_963598855.1 Eggerthellaceae bacterium | reverse complement strand
TACTCCGCCATGGTAAGTCCGGAAAGTCCGACACGCATACGTGCTCCCGGCGGCTCATTCATCTGGCCGTAAACCAGGGCAGTTTTGTCGATAACTCCACTTTCTTTCATTTCATTATAAAGGTCATTTCCTTCACGGGTACGCTCTCCAACGCCTGTGAATACAGACAGACCGCCGTGAGCAGTAGCTACGTTGTGGATCAGTTCCATAATAAGGACTGTCTTTCCTACACCGGCACCACCGAACAGACCGATCTTACCGCCCTTTGCATACGGGCAGATCAGGTCTACGACCTTGATACCGGTTTCCAGGATCTCTGTAGCCGGCATCTGCTCTTCATAAGAAGGAGCAGGACGATGGATTGACCAGCGTTCCTGTGCTTTCGGAGCCGGCTGATTATCTACCGGATCTCCCAGAAGATTAAATACTCGTCCCAGGCAGGCATCTCCTACCGGAACTGTGATCGGGCCGCCGGTATCTACTGCCTTTGTGCCCCGGACAAGACCGTCGGTAGAGTTCATGGCAATACATCTTACAACATCATCACCAATCTGCTGCGCTACCTCGGCTGTCAGCTTTGCGCCGTTTGATTCTATTTCTATGGCATTGAGAAGAGCCGGAAGTTCATCGTGCGCAAAGCGGATATCCAGAACCGGACCGATGACCTGTACTACTTCGCCAATGTGTTTTTCACTCATGTTTTAAGTCTCCTATGATATTTTAAAGCCCTTCCGCACCTGCAACAATCTCCGTGATTTCCTGCGTGATGCTGGCCTGTCGTGCTCTGTTGTAATACAGATTCAGTTTCTCGATCATCTCTTCTGCATTACTTGTCGCAGCGTCCATAGCCATACGTCTGGCTGCAAGTTCACTGGCTGTACTTTCACATACACCGCCATAAACCAGCCCCGCCAGATACTCCGGAACAATGGCATCAAATACAACTTCCGCATTCGGCTCATAGAGGATGCGATTCTTTGTATCCACCTTACCGCCGTTTTCTTCTCTGATATCAGTCATCGGAAGTATGGAAAATACCTCCGGCTGCTGAGAAAGCATGGATGTGAAAACTGTATAGCATAATTCAATATGCCCAAATGTTCCTTTGCGGAATTCTTCGCAAAGCAGGTTTGCGATTTCAAAACAGTCTGCAACAGAAATACCTGCAATCTCTGCAAATCTGTCTGTCAGGCATTCAATGCCCCTCTGTCTGAAATACTCAACTGCTTTTTTTCCAATCGGCAGAACCATATAATCCTTACCTTCCGCTGCTGTTTCCAGGCACTTGAAAAGATTGGCATTATATCCTCCCGCCAGACCTCTGTCACCGGCGATCACCACATAACAGTAACGTGGGTTAACGGATTCTCTGGCATATACGGAAGAAAAATCAATATTTTCTTTTGCTATGTCCTTCAGTGTCTCATGCAGCTCAGTGAAATAAGGACGGCAGGTTTCTGCACGCTCTTTTGCCTTACGCAGTTTGGAGGATGCTACAAGTTCCATGGCCTTGGTAATCTGCATCGTACTCTGTACGCTTTTGATACGCAGCTTTACCGCTTTCATATTTCCAGCCATATGATCATTACCCTCCTAATCACATTATTTATCAGGTCTCGTACTCAGGAAATTATCTGTATACGCCTCCAGTACCTGACGCAGTTTTTCTTCTGTTTCCTGCTCCAGTTTACCGGCAGAACTG
>CAVBVT010000160.1:0-4803 GCA_963598855.1 Eggerthellaceae bacterium | reverse complement strand
GGAACATAGATTACTATGGACGATAATTATTATGTTTTGACACCCATATCATTATTATAGGATATAACGAAGATCGGTATCATCAGCTTTCCAGGAAGCTGAATAAAAAGATGGTATTGATCGACGCCTATCCGAAAGGGGAATATACCTTTCAGAATGTAGGCGTGGATGATTATTCCGGCGGATACCAGATCGGGGAATATCTGGATTCCTGTGGATACCACCACGCACTTTTTGTTGCGGAGACAGAGCAGGACAGTGATTATGCCAGATGGCTGGGATTTAAGCAGGCAATGGAAAAAAATGGCGGTTTCTGCAGCCGTTCCCGTTATGTGGTAGTTCCCCAGGAACCACGGCGCAGAATGCAGAAGTATCAGGAATTGCTGCCACGGTTTCTTGAGGCAAAAGCACTGGCTTTCTCATCGGATTACATAGCGGTGGAAGCTATCAATTTTTTTACAGATCAGGGTATTCGGATTCCGGAGCAGATTTCCATTACCGGATTTGATGATAATTTTTATGCACAGATTGTAAGGCCGAAGCTGACAACCGTTCATCAGGATATCCATCAGAAAGCAGTTCTGGCGCTCAGGAAATTGCTCCTTATGGCAGAAGGAAAGGAACCTGCCGAAAAAAATGTAAAAAGCCCGGTCTGGCTTGTAAAAAGAGATTCTGTAAAAGAGTAGCAGGATCTCTTTTTTTACGCTGTAAGGATTATTCCTGATATATTCCCCTCAAATGCATCCCCAAAAAGCGGTCAGAATTTGTTTACCGGATCGTTGTAACTTATTGTGAAAACTGCATAAAAATTTTTTGAAAAGTTTGGCAGTAATTTAAGTTTCACGAGAAACCTGTTGATTTCAAAGGGTGGTTAGGATATGCTGATTTCAGAATCAGACAGAAAAAGGAGGACGTTTACCGTGAAAAAAACCTGGTGGAAAGAAAGCGTGGTATATCAGATCTACCCGAGGAGTTTTAAGGACAGTAACGGAGATGGAATTGGGGATATTCCCGGAATTATAGAAAAACTGGATTATCTGAAGGAGCTGGGAGTAAATGTTCTCTGGATCTCCCCCATGCTGGAATCTCCGCAGGATGACAATGGCTATGATATTTCTGATTACCGCAGGATCTATAAAGAGTATGGAACCATGGAAGATTATGAAAATCTTCTTAAGGAAGCTCATAAACGGGGAATTAAGATCCTGATGGATCTGGTCGTAAACCATACTTCCGATGAACACAATTGGTTTATCGAAAGCCGGAAATCCAAAGATAATCCTTATCGGGATTATTATATCTGGCGCGCTCCGGTCAGCGGAAAAGAGCCAAATAACTGGGGCAGTGTTTTTGGCGGCCCTGCATGGGAATATGACCCACAGACCGAAATGTACTACCTTCATCTGTTTTCCAGAAAACAGCCAGATCTCAACTGGGAAAATGAAAACGTGCGGCGGGAAGTTTACGATATGATGAACTTCTGGTGTGAAAAAGGAATCGACGGTTTCCGGATGGATGTGATCAGTATGATCTCCAAGGATCAGTCCTATCCGGACGGTGAAAAGAATGGCGGATTATATGGCGACTTTGGCCCTTACTGTCTCCATGGGCCGAGGATCCACGAATTTCTCCAGGAAATGAACCAGGAGGTTTTATCCAGATATGATGTGATGACAGTTGGGGAAACTTCCGGTGTGACCATCGAAGAGGCACAGAAATATGCAGGCGAGGACAGAAAGGAACTGAACATGGTGTTCCAGTTTGAGCATGTAGAAGGCCAGGGAGCAGATCATGGCAAATGGACCACTGAGAAATACGATTTCCCGGAATTCAAAAAAGTTATGATCAAATGGCAGGAAGAGCTTGCAGGAAAAGCATGGAACAGTCTGTTTTTTGGAAATCATGACCAGCCAAGGAGTGTTTCCAGATTTGGAAATGATAATCCTGCATACAGGGAAACTTCTGCCAAGATGCTGGCAACCTGTCTTCATATGATGCAGGGTACCCCTTATATTTATCAGGGCGAAGAACTTGGAATGACCAATGCTTATTTTACGGAGCTTGAGGATTACCGGGATATCGAGAGTATTCAGTATTTCCATGAATATACAGAAGCCGGTATTTATACACCGGAATATATGATGAAATGTATGATGCTGCGTGGACGAGATAATGCCAGGACACCGATGCAGTGGGAAGATTCCCCTCAGGCTGGTTTCACGGAAGGAATACCTTGGATCAAAGTAAATTCCAATTATAAGGAGATCAACGCAAAGCAGCAGCTTTCTGATCCGGATTCCATTTTCCATTATTATCAGAAACTGATCCGTTTGAGAAAAGAAAAACCGGTGATCGTTTACGGTGCTTTTGAGGCACTTTACAGAGAAGATGATCAGATTTTTGCGTATACCAGAACACTTGAGGAGGAGAAACTTCTCACAGTCTGTAATTTCAGCGAACATATGGAAGAAGTGGAACTTCCGGAAGAATTTCAGAAAAATGTGGAATGTCTGATTACCAATCTTGGAAGAAAAGATTTCGGGGAGAAGAAAGTCATCCTGAAACCTTATGAGGCATTTGTTCTTTACAGAAATTAATATGACCAGATAACCGGGTGGCGAATATGGATGCGTTTATCTTAAGTGACACCTGCATACAGGAGGGCGAAAAATGATAAAAAAATATGTATATGGAGAGCCTTTTGAGACAGAGGCTCTGACAGAAATTATTGAGAAAACAGATGGAAAGCCAGCTTATGGAGAAATTTGCTTAGAGAATGGTTTTTCCTTTACTTATATCATGGATAAGGATGATATCGTCTATGGACTGGGAGAGTCTAACCGCGGGATCAACAAGAGAGGATTTATTTACACCAGTAACTGTACCGATGATCCGGAACATACCGAGGATAAGCATTCTCTGTACGGGGCACATAATTTTATTATTGTGTCCGGAAAACAGACTTTTGGAATGTTCTTTGATTATCCGGCAGCGATCACCTTTGATATTGGCTACACCAGAATGGATACCATGAAAATCACCTGTGAGGATGCAGATCTGAATCTCTATGTGATCGAAGGAAAGAGCCCTTATGATATTGTAAAACAGTTCCGCCATGTGATCGGAAGAAGCTATATTCCGCCGAAATTTGCTTTTGGTTTTGGCCAGAGCAGATGGGGCTATACAACAAAAGAAGATTTCCGCAAGGTTGCAGCAGGGTATCGCCAGAATCATATACCGCTGGATATGATCTATATGGACATTGATTATATGCAGTCTTATAAGGATTTTACTTTAAATGAGGAAAATTTCCAGGATTTTCCGGAATTTGTGAAAGAACTGAAAGATCAGGATATCCGTCTGATCCCTATTATTGATGCAGGTGTTAAGGTAGAGCCTGGATATGATGTTTATGAAGAAGGAGTCAGAAACCGCTATTTCTGCCAGAGAGAGGACGGCAGTGATTTCGTGGCAGCAGTGTGGCCTGGAGATACCCATTTCCCGGATGTGCTGAATAAGGATGCACGGAAATGGTTTGGAGACAAATATCGTTTTCTGATCGAGAAAGGAATCGATGGTTTCTGGAACGACATGAACGAGCCTGCGATCTTTTATTCTACAGAAGGAATGAAAGAGGCAAAAAAACTGGCAGGAGAATTTTCAGAAGACAATGAGGGCAAGATCCATATCTGGAAAATGCAGGCTGCTCTTCGGGATCTTGCCAATAACACGGAAGATTACAGGAGATTTTATCACAATGTAGATGGCAAAAAGATCCGCCATGATAAAGTACATAACCTTTTTGGATATAATATGACCAGGGCAGCAGGAGAAGCTTTTGAACGGATCGATCCTGAGAAACGTTTTCTCATGTTCTCCAGATCTTCCTATATCGGAATGCACCGTTACGGCGGAATCTGGACTGGGGATAATAAATCCTGGTGGGCGCATATCCTTCTGGCATTAAAAATGATGCCGTCTCTGAATATGTGCGGTTTCCTGTATGCAGGTCCGGATCTTGGCGGATTTGGCGCAGATACTACAAGAGAACTGCTTCTTCGGTTCCTGGGACTTGGAGTATTTACTCCGCTGATGCGTGATCATACAGCCATTGGAACCAGGGAGCAGGAGTGTTATCAGTTTGAAGATGTGGAAGATTTCCGTCATGTGGTCGGTGTGAGATATCGCCTTGTTCCGTATCTTTACAGTGAATATATGAAAGCTGCATTAAACGATGATATGTATTTCAGACCGCTGGGCTTTGTTTATCCAGAGGACAAGATCGCTGTCCGAGTGGAAGATCAGATGATGCTTGGAAATGAGATCATGATCGCACCGGTTTATGAGCAGAATGCAAGGGGACGTTATGTGTACCTTCCGGAGGAGATGAAATTAGTGAAATTCCTTCCGGATGGCACGATTTCAGAGGAGATTCTGGAAAAAGGCGTGCATTATGTGGAAGTGGCACTGAATGAGATCCCACTGTTTATCCGCAGGGGAAAATGTATCCCGGTCGCAGAAGCAGCAGAATGTGTGGCAGCTTTGAATACAGAGAATATGCAGCTTCTTGGATATGAGGGTGCGGAGTATACTTTATATGAGGATGATGGAATTCATAAAGATTATGATAAAGAAGAGAATTATCGTGTTCTGAAAAAGTAAAGCTCGTATTAGCTTTGCCTTAAGTTAGTTAATAAGCCAATTCTGGTGAAATTTCAAAAATAATAAGTTTTAAGCAGCAAGTGGAGCTTGTTTTGCATTAAAAATACAACAGGTGTAGAGAATGGAGCCTGTAATATTCGC
>CAVBVT010000159.1:0-5003 GCA_963598855.1 Eggerthellaceae bacterium | reverse complement strand
AGTTACTGTTCACTGGTAATATCCCGCGAGGTGTTTTTTGTGAGCGAAGGTCACAGAAAATCCGAGAATTGCGGCGCGAAATCATGCATAGCATGATTTCTGTGCATCGCGAAGCGTGTTGCTGGTCACGGAGTGAACAGTAACAAACTGGATGAATTTTATTGGAAAAAGGTTACATAAATTTGACACTGCAAAGTGAATGGATTATTATAAATGTATAGAAAAAACACGATCGGAGAGAAAAATGGGCGACAATATTTTTTTGAAAGAAATGAAGGAGACCCGCTTTGAAGATTACTTCAAATATGACGCCGGCAGCCGCGGTAATTTGGGAGATCAGCTTTCGGTAATGGTATATCGTTTACTGGAATATTCCCTGAAAGAGGAACTGAAGAACCGTTATGGAAAGGAAGAACAGATCGAGATATTCCGTAGCGCAGGACGGATGGCCGGAGAGTATTTCGCAAAGAATATGCTGGATCTGAATGTGCCGCTGGATCAGTTTGTCAATGAACTCCAGAAGAAAATGCAGGAGCTGAAGATCGGAGTTTTGCGGATCGAGGATGTAAACGAGGAGACAGGAAAAATTATCCTGACTGTTGCAGAGGATGCAGACTGTTCCGGTTTACCGGTCCTTGGAGAGACAGTATGTAACTATGATGAGGGATTTATTGCCGGGATCCTTTCGATATATTTCGGTAAGACATATACTGCAGTGGAGGTTGACTGCTGGGCAACTGGAGACAGAGTGTGCCGTTTCCATGCAGATGTAGAAGAGTAAGGATCACAGAGGTTTGGTATATGGAAGACAGAAACTGTGAACTTTTATTTGAATATCTGAGATCAATTTTATATGACTCTAAGGTAAAGTCTTTGGATATAAACTGCCTGGATGAGCCTTTTCAGAAGCTTGGGATGGGTTTGCAGTATCTGGAAACCGCAGTTAAGGAAATGAAAGATTGTTCTGCTGCTTTATCGAAAGGCGATCTTTCCAGCTTTAAGCCGTCAAGAGAGAATTTCCTGTGTGAGAATCTCAAGAATATCCATGCGAATCTGAAGCATCTGACCTGGCAGGCCAAGCAGGTAGCCAAGGGAGATTATTCCCAGACAGTATCTTATTTGGGAGAATTCTCGGAGTCTTTTAACAAGATGACAGAACAGCTTCGTGAAAGAGAGAATTCCCTGAAATTGATCGCAGAGAAAGAGAAGAAACATGCAGAGATGGCAGAGAGCTACAGTGAGCTTCTGATGGAGCTGATTGCGCGAAACGAAGAGGAGATCCTTGTGGTCAGTCTGGATGGACAGAGGCTTCTCTACGGCAACCGCAGGACGGAAGATGAAGTACGGAAGTGGGAAATCTACAGAAACTGGAGAAAGCAGGTAGAGCAGGAACGACGCAGGGATGAGCAGCACGAAGAACTCTACGAGTGGAAATGGGAAGCTGAGGATAATGATCACCGTTTCTATAAGATCACGACCGGTAAGATGAAATGGCAGGGAGAATGGGCGTATGTCCACATCGTGCGGGAAGTCACAGAAACCAGGGTAAAAGAGGAACAGCTGAAAGCAGAAGCCTATCTGGATATGCTCACGGGAATCGGAAATCGGTTTTATCTGAAAGATAAGGCAGAGGATATCCTGAAATCCGGTGAACAGGTGTCTGTATGTTATTGTGATCTGGATCATCTGAAATATATCAATGATAATTTCGGACATCAGGAAGGTGACAGATATCTGCAGTTTTTCGTAAAGATTGTCCGGGAGAATATCAGAGATAAAGATATTTTTGCAAGGATCGGCGGAGATGAATTCTGCATTCTGCTGAGGGGCTGTGCAAGAGAGGATGCTTGGAAACGTATAAATGAGATCCAGGAGGGATTTTCTCAGAAGGAGAAAACACTTTATACCCGAAGCTTCAGCTGTGGGATCATAGCACTTCCGGAGAAACATGATCTGGTAGGGCTGGAGAAGATCCTCCATGAGGCAGACGAGATCATGTATGATCAGAAACGGGAACATAAGAAAGAATATCAGAACGAAATTTAAGCGGATATTCGCAATCCGCTTTGCTAAATAAAAACAGGCAGTGGGAAACAGATCATAAAGATCGGAATTCTCACTGCCTGTTTTTTCGCCGTTTTTACATCTCTGTACAGTTTATAACAGAAGTTTCGGAAGCTTCGTAGGTGGCGAAGAGCTTCGTAAGAACAAGGGAATTACAGTATGCAATAAAGGCGAATCCTATCAGCACCATGAAGACTTTTGCCTGGGGAATGACAGTACAGGCTAAGGCAAAAACGGCCTGGATTCCCAGCAGCGGCAAAGTAGTCTTCGGGTTTGATATGGCGATGGCAACTGAATTTTTCAGTGTCTGCTTTAGACTGTTCTGGAAACGTGCCATAAGAGGAAAGGTATATAAGAAGGAAAACACAAGAAGTATCACCAGCAGCGTAATAACAAGTAAAACAGCGTTTCCCAGAACAGTATTTTGTTTACCCCAGAATACGACATTAAATAAGAAGATAAAGCTAAGGGCGAGCTGAACGAGGAAAGCTGCCGCAGACTGTGGAAAATTCTTCTTAAAAGCTTTGAAGTATGTGGAAAAAACATATCCGCTTTCTTTTCTGGATTCCTGTAATGTAACAGTATAAAGTGCGGTAAGGCTGGGGCCGATGGTAAAAACGGGCAGGCAGGTAATCAGAAATATAATGTTCAGTCCGATAAAAGCTGCCAGGGTATTCATAAATTCAAAGAAAGGTCCTTCGGGGTTAAATTTCATATTTTGTTCTCTCCTCAAAATAAAAACTGATTTTATAGTCGTGTTGTTATCAGGTCCAGCTTCGCGGGCCGGTATGTTTTTGCTCATATTTATAATAAGAATACAGGGCAGAATCTTCTACAGTAAAAATAAGAGGCAGGATACAGTAAAAATTAGTGATTCCTCTTGAGCATGTAAAGAACTTCTAAAATTTCCATGAAGAGTGTGAAATTTTTAAGGTATTGATGAAGAAAAAAATAGGGTACCATATTTCCAGAACATCAAAGAACGAGCGACTTTGAGAAAAAAGGAGGGAAAAGAGATGTTGAAAAATACATCTGCGGCAAAAGCCGCAAAAAGGCCGGGACACAAGACAAACAAAAAACTTACCTTACTTATCGTGCCTTTCATCATTCTGTGTTTTTTGTTTTCCTATTTTCCGCTGACCGGCTGGATCTACGCGTTTTATGATTATAAACCGCCGCTTCCGTTAAGCAAATGTACATTTGTAGGATTACAGTGGTTTAAGATGCTGTTTGGAAATTCACAGCAGGTAGCACAGATGATACAGGTAATGAAGAATACTTTTGCAATGAGTCTTCTTGGAATTGCAACTTCCATGCTTCCGCTGTTTTTTGCCATTCTGTTAAATGAGATCAAGTGTAAATGGTTCAAGAATCTTGTCCAGACCCTTACAACACTGCCGAACTTCATCAGCTGGGTCATGGTTTATTCTGTAGCGTTCTGCCTGTTCTCCAACACTGGTATGGTAAACACACTTCTGCAGAATCTGGGGATCATTTCAGCACCGCTGAAATTCCTGGACGGCGATTCCCATACATGGCTGGCCATGCTTCTGTGGAACACCTGGAAAGGCCTTGGATGGGGCGCGATCATGTATCTGGCATCCATTTCCGGTATTGACCAGGAGCTTTATGAGGCAGCAAAAGTTGACGGCGCAAACCGCTTCCAGCTAATGAGACACATCACATTTCCGTCACTGCTTCCTACATATTTTGTAATGCTGATGCTTTCCGTAGCAAACTTCCTGAACAATGGTATGGATCAGTATTTCGTATTCCAGAACTCATTCAACAAAACACACATCCAGGTACTTGACCTGTACGTTTACAACATCGGTATGACAGGAGGAAGCCTTTCCATGGCAACAGCGATCTCCATGCTGAAGAGTGTTGTCAGTGTAACGCTTCTGTTTATCGTAAACTTTGTATCAAAGAAAACACGTGGAGAATCTATTGTATAAGGAAGGAGAAGAGAAATGAGCAAAACCATATATAAAGAACACAAAAAACCTCTGTCAACTTCCGATAAGGTTTTCAGCGTATGCAACTATCTGCTGTTCGGAATCCTGACACTGTTGTGTCTGTATCCGTTCTACTATCTGATCATCAATACCATCAGTGCAAATGATCTCAGTGCCAACGGAATGATCAATTTTATCCCGAAGGGGATCCATTTTGAAAACTATAAACAGGTACTTACTTTAAGCGGTCTGCCGACAGCAGCATTTGTATCTGTAGGAAGAACTGTGATCGGAACTGCGCTGACTGTACTGGCATCTGCATTCCTGGGATTTATGTTCACACAGGAAAATATGTGGGGAAGAAAATTCTGGTATCGTTTTATGGTCATTACCATGTATTTCAATGCGGGAATGATCCCGATGTTCATTACAATGAAAACACTGCATCTGACCAATACGTTCTGGGTATATATTCTTCCGGCGATCGTACAGCCGTTTAATATCATCCTTGTCAAGACTTACATTGAGTCCATTCCAAAGGCTCTTCAGGAAGCTGCAGAGATCGACGGTGCCGGAACATTCAAGATTTTTTACAAGATCATCCTTCCGGCCTGTACACCGATCATGGCAACAGTAGCTATCTTTGCGGCCGTTGCACAGTGGAACTCTTTCCAGGATACACTGATCTACATTACAGACCAGAAGCTGTATTCTCTGCAGTATCTGCTTTACACTTATATCAACCAGGCAAGTTCCCTGGCAGCAATGGTCAAAAACAGTGCAGGCGGTGCTCTGAATATGGCAGCGATAGCTACGCAGCAGACACCTACTTCGATCCGAATGACAGTATCCGTTATCGTAGTACTTCCGATCCTGTTCATCTATCCGATGTTCCAGAGATTCTTTGTAAAAGGTATTATGATCGGATCTGTAAAGGGCTGATCTTCGATAGCCGTCTGAAATAAAAATGTGTATAATAAA
>CAVBVT010000158.1:1322-5052 GCA_963598855.1 Eggerthellaceae bacterium | reverse complement strand
GTATCGCAGATAGCTGGAACGCATAGAACAGTTCTGTCATTTGTATTGGGGGTGCAATATGAATAAAACTGTAAATAATAATGAAGTAAAATTTAGTGAGAGACTTGCTTATGGAATGGGAGAATTGTCCACATGTGCCATGTTTACCATGTTTGCATCACTGCTGGTATTCTTTTACACAGATGTTATTGGTGTAA
The DNA here is from genome assembly GCA_963598855.1 of Eggerthellaceae bacterium. GTDB lineage: Bacteria > Bacillota > Clostridia > Lachnospirales > Lachnospiraceae > Blautia_A. The sequence goes on along the minus strand of CAVBVT010000158.1, from coordinate 4,855 downwards.
AACCGGGAACTGTAGGCCTTATTATAGCGATTTCTCAGGTATTTAACGGTGTTTCAGATATTGCGGCTGGATTTATTGTAGACAGAACCCGTTCAAAATATGGACGTGTACGTGTATGGCTTCTTCGGATGGCCATACCGTACATGCTGGCAAGTGTTCTTCTTATGACTGTACCGGTTGCAAGTGAGGTTGTACGTGGAATCTATATTTTTTTTACCTACAACCTGATGCTGACAGTAGTTTATACTATGACACAGCTTCCATATGCAACACTTCTGACTTACCTGACCAGAAGCCAGGAGGAGAGAGCGAAGATCAATCTGATCCGTATGACATTGTCACCGATCGGAAATGTTGCCATTACGCTTGGTTTCCTTCCACTTGTGGAACTGCTTGGCGGCGGTCAGTCTGCATGGATCAAAGCAACTACAATCTATGGTTTCATCTGTAGCGCATTACTGTTATGGTGCTTCTTCTTCACAAAAGAGAGAGTTCACGTAATTGATGAGGCTTATGGAGAGAAAATTCCTGTAAAGAAGACTGTGTCCATACTTCTTCAGAATAAATATTTTATTATTTCTTTCCTGTTTATCCTTGCACTGGCATGTTATCAGACTATCTCCCAGACAATGCTTACTTATTACTGCAAAAGTTTTCTGGGCCATGAAAAACTTATGGGAACCATCAATTTTGCCTGTCAGATCATGATCATTATCCTGACACCTGTGATCGGAATGCTTACCGGAAAAATGGCAAAGCGCAACTGGTGTATTCTTGGTGCAGTGCTGATCGTAATTGGAACTTTATTTGTTCCGTTTGCACCGCGAAGCGTTCCGGTGGTTTTTGCAGGATCTCTTCTGAGAGGTGCAGGACTGGCCTGTGAATATGCGATGCAGTATTTGATCATTGCAGATGTTGTTGAGTATGGACAGTGGAAGACAGGTTTGCGCACACCGGCAACCATCCAGAGCGCAGTAAGTGCCGGACAGAAATTTGGTTCAGGTGTCTGTTCCGCAGCCATTGGTGCGATCATGAGCTGGAGCGGATATAATGGCCTTTTAAGTGCAGCTGAACAGACTCCGCTGGCATTAAAAACAGTTTCCAACCTGTTTATCTTTGGTATGATCGGTTCCTGTGTAGCTATTGTTGCGATCCTTGCATTTTATAAGCTTGACAAAGAATATTCAGGAATCATGAAAGAACTTCTGGAAAGAGAAGATCTTGCCAGAAAAGAACTTGAAAAAGATGTAGTTCAGGAAGAAACTTTCGTTGAACTGAATGCTGATACTCTGTGAAAACAGAGTATCATTTTTTTATGCTTTTTTTAGACACAAATCAGAAATGCTATGTTATAATTCACATAGTGGAGGTCTATTATTATGAAAATTCGTTGGAATCATCGCTATGTGCAGTTAGGCGTGACTGCATTTCTGGTTATTGCAGCCAGCATGCTTTTTTATTACGGGATTTTTCACATGAAATCTCTGTCTGCCGGAATCAGATCATTTTTCGGCATTATGGCTCCTATTATTTATGGAGCAGCAATTGCATATCTTTTGACACCTATTGTTAATTTTCTGGAACGGAAGATTTTCTTTCCGATTTTTAAGAAGCGTAAGAAGCCTCTCCAGAAAAAAGGCAAAAAGGCAATTCGGTGGATATGTGTTCTTTTATCCGTGTTTTTAATGTTTCTGGTGATTTATGCTCTTGTCATGATGATCCTTCCTCAGTTGATCCGAAGCGTTGTGAATATTATCTACAGCTTTCCACATTACGTGAATGTGGTGGAGAACTGGCTGAATTCCATTGTTGAAAAAGGATGGAAGCTGAATCCGGATATGATCAATCAGGTCAACCAGTATTCCAGTAGACTTCAGGAGTATCTGACGAACACGATACTTCCCCAGATGCAGTCTATGATGAAGAACATATCTGCAAGCTTTCTGGATCTTCTTGTTTTCCTGAAGAATTTCCTGATCGGAGCGATCGTATCTCTTTATATCCTTGCAGATAAAGAGGGATTTATTGCCAAAGCAAAAATGGCCACATATGCAGTTCTTCCTGCAAAATGGGCAACTTTTCTTGTTCATGCCATGCGATTTACCCATAAGACATTTGGAGGTTTTATCAGCGGTAAGATTTTGGATTCGGCCATTATTGGCGTATTATGTTACGTAGGAACATCTATCATCGGAACACCGTATGCGATCCTGGTCAGTGTGATTGTGGGTGTCACCAACATTATTCCGTTTTTCGGCCCATACCTGGGAGCGATTCCGTGTATCCTTCTTATTTTACTGGTAGATCCTCTGCAGAGTTTATATTTCGCGATTTTTATACTGGTTCTTCAGCAGTTTGACGGAAATATCTTGGGACCGAAGATCCTTGGAGAATCTACAGGATTATCCAGTTTTATGGTAATCGTTGCAATTATGATCGGCAGTGGATTGTTCGGAGTTCCTGGAATGATCGTTGGTGTACCGATTTTTGCAGTTTTGAATGCTGCAGTATGGAAATTGATCGGACGTAGCCTTGATGAAAAAGAGATGTCTGCAGATGCAGAGTTTTATAGAGATATCGACTGTGTTGATCCGGTTTCCGGAAAAGCACTTCCCATGCCTGTAAGGGAATCAGCAGCAAAAGCGAAGGTACAGGCAGTTGCAGTCCGCAGAGAGAATAACAGCTTCTGGTCAGGCGCATGGATTGAGATCAAACACATGTTTGTATATCTGGCCAAATTTATTCAGGCTAAATATGCAGGATTCCGGTCAAAACAGAAAGATAAACGGAGGAAAAGAAATATATGAAATTTGTGATCCAGCGTGTGAACCACGCAGAGGTTAAAGTAGACGGCGAAACCGTTGGAAAAATCGGAAAGGGATTTCTGGTTCTGATAGGCGTTGGCCGCGAAGACACCAAAGAAGATGCTGACTGGTACCTGAAAAAACTTCTTGGTTTACGCATTTTTGAGGATGAAAATGGAAAAACCAATTTATCCCTGGCTGATGTAAACGGCGAATTGCTTCTTGTTTCACAGTTTACATTGTATGCGAACTGCCGCAAGGGAAACCGTCCAAGTTTTATTGAAGCCGGAGCACCGGATGAAGCAAATCGTTTATATGAATATATTATTTCCGAAGCGAAAAAACAGGTGTCAGTTGTAGAACACGGAATTTTTGGCGCAGACATGAAAGTTTCATTAGAAAATGACGGACCATTTACAGTTATTTTTGATGAGCATCTTAAAGGCTGAAAAACAGCGAAATCTGTGAGAAGTGGCTTTTCCACTATCCATCTATTTGAAAAACTCGGGTTTGTCGTATAGATGTAGATGGGTTGGAAAGGCACTTCTTTTGGCCTTTTATCAGGTATTTATTCTATAAAGGAGTTTTTATGGATAACAAAATTACTTACCACGAACAAAATGACATTGACAATACTTTAAAACTCCGTGAAGTTTTAAAAACACTTCCTCCGTTTTGCAGGGATTATTTCCGGGCTATTGATGCAACGACTACAACCAAGACCAGAAT
>CAVBVT010000158.1:0-1312 GCA_963598855.1 Eggerthellaceae bacterium | reverse complement strand
TCGAGCTATTGAGCCAACTACATCTACACGGACCAGAATTTCCTATGCATATGACATTCGTATATTTTTCCAGTTTCTGTTAGATCAGAATCCAATGTTTAAAGACAAAAATATGTCAGATTTTACAGTTGATGTTCTGGATCAGATCAAAGCTGTTGATCTTGAGGAATATGAAGAATATCTCAAAGTTTATAAATCTGCCGACTCTTCCAAAACGGAAACAAATGGTGAACGTGGCGTCAAGCGAAAAATTTCTGCTTTAAGAAGTTTTTATGCTTACTATTATAAACATGAAATGATCACCACCAACCCGTCTGTTCTTATTGATGTGCCCAAGATCCATGATAAGAATATTATTCGTTTGGATACAGATGAGGTTGCCCTGTTGCTGGATTATATTGAGCACTGCGGAGATACGCTGACCGGGCAAAAACGGATGTATCACGAAAAAACGAAGGATCGAGATCTTGCTATTGTTACTCTCCTTCTTGGCACAGGAATCCGAGTGTCTGAATGTGTTGGACTGGATGTTGATGATGTGGACTTCAAAAACAATGGAATCAAAGTTACCCGAAAAGGCGGAAATGAAATGGTTGTATACTTTGGTCCTGAAGTAGAAAAAGCATTGAAGAAATATCTGGAAGTCAGGGAGAATATTACGCCTCTGGCAGGCCATGAGCACGCTCTCTTCTATTCTACCCAGCGCCGTCGGATCGGTGTTCAGGCTATTGAGAATCTGGTTAAAAAATATGCCAGGGAGATCACAACCACAAAAAAGATCACCCCGCATAAGCTTCGAAGTACCTATGGTACAGCACTTTACCAGGAAACTGGTGATATTTACCTTGTAGCAGATGTTCTGGGACATAAAGATGTCAATACCACGAAGAAGCATTACGCTGCCCTCGACGATGCCAGACGACGCCAGGCAGCAAAGGCAGTACGGCTTCGCGAGGATTGATGAGAAATAAAATAGAGAGGCAAATAGTTTACATAATATAAATTATGTAAATCAACTGTCTCTCTGTTTTTATGTCATTTTATATTCTTGATCAAAACAGGTATTTACTTATCAAAATCTGTTTCAAACACTCCTTCCGGAGTACGCATGGTAAGAACACCCAGATTGAACTCACTGTCCATAATGGTGATATGATATTCAAAGATCACATCATTATCAAATTTGGAAAGCAGTACATAACTTCCGTTCTCTTTTCCATCGATCTGATCGCAGATATCATCGTAAACTTCCTCACCGGAAATCTTTCGCGGATAACCGCTTGCCTTGATCTTCTCTTCAATTGCTTTATAT
>CAVBVT010000157.1:0-5082 GCA_963598855.1 Eggerthellaceae bacterium | reverse complement strand
ATGTTGTTGTGATTCCGTATGCCGGAAGTGTATGCTCCAGAAGGTTTGTTGTTCCGCCATAGATATTCTTAGCTGCTACAATGTGATCTCCCTGCTGTGCAAGGTTCTCAATTGTATATGTGATAGCTGCTGCACCGGATGCTACTGCAAGTGCTGCGGAACCACCCTCAAGTGCTGCGATTCTCTTCTCGAAGATATCCTCTGTCGGGTTTGTAAGACGTCCGTAGATGTTACCTGCATCTGCAAGTCCGAAACGAGCTGCTGCATGATCACAGTTGCGGAATACATAGGAAGATGTCTGGTAGATCGGTACTGCTCTTGCATCAGTAACTGGATCCGGCTGCTCCTGTCCTACGTGAAGCTGTAATGTCTCAAATTTGAATTTTCTCTGATCTCTTGTAATTTTGCTCATGTGTTTGTCCTCTTTTCTTTTATTCTTATATTCAGTAAAGTAGTAATTTCTTATCTTATGATCATCTGCTTATCAGCGACAGCAACACATTCGCTTTTCTTCGATAAACACCCTGGTTGACTTCTGTAAAACTTTCATGATTTCCTCCTGATCATCACGTCACTCACTTTGTTTTTGTGTGTTCCGTCCTTTGATGATGCCATCATATCACTGTTTTCCTACTATGTCAATGGGTTTTATATTTTTAGGTTCTCGCTAATTTTTATGACTGGCTATAGATTTTATTTATAACCCCACCACCTACAACTTCGTCTCCGTCATACATGACAACCGCCTGGCCTTTTGTGATGGCCCTCTGAGGCTCATCGAACTTCACATGGAGGATTCCATCCGGAGTCTGCCATGCTGTTGCAGGCTGCTCTTTATGGCGGTAGCGGATCTTTGCCGTAACTCTTTTAGGCTCACTTAAATCTGCCACAGAGATCAGATTCACGCTGTCTGCTTCCAGCTCACTGCTGAAAAGATCGCTGTTATCACCTAATACTACCGTATTGGTCTTAGGAGAGATCTCGCACACATAGAGACGGCTTGCTGCCGGGATCCCCAGTCCTCTTCTCTGACCGATCGTATAATGAATGATTCCCTTGTGGCGTCCGATATAGTTTCCTTCTTTATCTACAAAGTCACCTTCCGGTGTTTTTTTACCTGTATATTTCTCGATAAATTTCGCATAATCGCCGTCAGGAACAAAACAGATATCCTGGCTGTCATGTTTTCTAGCATTGATAAAACCATGCTCCTCTGCGATCACACGGACCTGATCTTTCCGGAGGCCGCCAAGCGGAAGCTTTACATGAGCCAGCTGCTCCTGGGTCAGCATGTAAAGCACATAAGACTGGTCCTTGGTGTCATCTACTGCTTTTTTCAGGAGGTAACGGCCTCTGTTCTCATCGTACTCTACTCTTGCGTAATGGCCTGTCACAATATAATCGTAGCCGATTTCCTGCATACGGTGGAACATCTTATCAAATTTCAGATATCGATTGCAGTCGATACACGGATTCGGCGTGCAGCCATTTTCATACGCTTCCACAAAACGATCCATAACCTCTGTGTGGAAATCTGCTGTAAAATTAAATACATAATAAGGCATGTCCATCTGATACGCCACGCTTCTGGCATCTTCCACATCATCCAGGGAACAGCATGTCTTTTCCCTGTGGACACCGATATCCTCATTATTATAAAGTTTCATGGTCACTCCAATGCACTCGTCACCGGATTCCTTTGTAAGAAGAGCTGCCACGGAGCTGTCCACACCGCCGCTCATTGCTATGATCGCTTTTTTCATTTATATCTTAACCTTTCCTGATGATTGATGATTTCTCTGTTTTGCAGCCTGTATTCTCTCAAAGCCGCTGTAATTTCGCATTTATTATAATATGGCAGGTATTCTTTGTCCACGATTTTTCATCAGGAAAGAGTAACCTGCTCTTTTCCCAGGGCACTGTTTGGTATATAATAGAACATATTTTTTCAGAAAAGGATGTGACTATATGAAGCTTTCCCTGTTTTCCACACTGCGGGGCTACCGGAAAGAATACCTTCTCAAAGACATTTTCTCCGGCATTATCATTGCCGCAGTTTCCATTCCTATCTCCATGGGATATGCGCAGATCTCCGGGATCCCGGCTGTGTACGGACTGTACGGCTCTGTTTTCCCGATCCTGCTTTTTGCACTATTTTCCACTTCAAGGCAGTTCATCTTCGGAGTTGACGCTGCTCCTGCTGCTATTGTAGGCGGTGCACTGTCCACCCTGGGCATTGCAGCCGAATCAGAAGCCGCCATGGATTATGTTCCTGCTATCGCCTTGTTTGCCGGATTATGGCTGTTCATTTTCTTTCTGCTCCACGCAGATAAGATCGTGGACTTCATCTCCACACCTGTTATGGGCGGTTTTATCAGCGGCATCGCAGTTACGATCATCCTGATGCAGATCCCGAAACTTATGGGAAGTCCCGCAGGATCCGGAGAGCTTCTGGAACTGGCAGAACATATTTTTGCTGCCGCAAAAAATATCAGCTGGCTTTCCCTTTGCATGGGCCTTGGTGCCCTGGTCCTGATCCGGCTTTTTAAGAAGCTTGCGCCGAAATTTCCTATGGCAATCGTGATCATGGCCCTTGGTGTTCTGTCCACCGTTGCTTTTCATGTGGATGAAAAAGGTGTGGTGCTCCTCCAGTCTGTAGAACGCGGCCTTCCTTCCCTGGTGATCCCGGATTTCGGAAATATTGATCTTACCCAGGCAGCAGGACGCGGCCTTATGGTTGCTGTTGTGATCATGGCAGAGACTCTTCTTGCGGAAAATACTTTTGCTTTCCGCAATGATTACAAGCTGAACGACCGTCAGGAGATCCTGGCCTGTGCAGCCGGAAATATTGCTGCTGCCGCTGTTGGCTGCTGCCCGGTAAACGGCAGTATCTCCCGTACTTCCCTCAATGAACAGTACGGCGGAAAATCCCAGGCTGTCTCCATTACAGCAGGCATCACCATGGCTTTGATCCTTCTTTTCTGCACTGGCTTTATCGGATATCTTCCGGTTCCTGTGCTTACAGCCATTGTGATCTCTGCTTTGATGGATGTTGTGGAGACTCATCTGGCAGTACGGCTTTTTAAGGTAAGCAGAACAGAATTTTATATTTTTATGGCTGCCGGTTTCAGTGTACTCTGCCTTGGAACGATCTACGGTGTTATTATCGGCATCCTGCTTTCTTTCGTGGCAGTGATCCTGAAAGCCACCAACCCGCCCCGTTCTTTCCGCGGTATGATCCCTGGAAGAGATGCCTACTTTGATCTCTCCAGAAACCGTTTCGCTTACCCAATTAAAGGTGTTGTGATCTACCGTTTCAGTGAGAACCTGTTTTTTGCAAATGTAAAGATCTTTCAGGAAGACATAGAGAACAGCATCAGAAAAGATACGAAAGCAGTGATCATAGATGCCAGTGCGATCAACAGCATTGATGTTACTGCTGCCGACCGTCTGGAAGCTATCTCAGCAAGTCTCCGTAAACGTGGGATCCGTTTTTATCTCACAGAACATTCCACCCAGATCAATGACCAGCTCCGTCAGTTTGGCATCGGCCATATGATCAAAGATGGCATGGTACGCCGTACGATCCTCGCCGCACTTCATGATGCAGGGATCGAAGCGCCTTATGAACTGGATGTTCCAAAAGAAGATGAAGCAAAACTTCTCCGCCGCAGCATGGCTTTTCTTCCTGCTGAGGAAGAGGATACCCTGGAAGAGTTTGCCTGGGCTTTCGGTGATGACGCTGTAAAAGAGATCGAAGAATCTGTTCACCACATCATTGAACAGCTGCACCAGATCCCGGATGTGGAGCGGCTTTCCGAGGAAGGTCTTGAAGAACTTCTGGATAACTGGCACGGCCTTGGTGTACTGGATGAGGATGAGCTTCTTCGAAGGATCGAATTACATATGGACGAGCTGCCGGAAGAACTTACCTCAGACCGCAGGCTGATCCTCCATCTCCTTGAAAAACGCCGCGGCAAGCTGAAAGAAAAGATCCTTGCAGAGCATCCGGAAGTCCTGGAGCGGCTGGAACAGCGCAGGAAAAAGCTGGAAGAGCGGCTGGAAAAACAGAATCCGGAAGCAGTCCAGAAATGGAAATCCTGGAAGGAGGATCATTTAAAAGACTGATCTTTTGCATATGCCTCACAGATATTGATAAAGTCCTGCATCACAGCAGAAAGTCTGTGGTCTTTTTTCCAGGCAAGAAGGATCTTTGTTTTTAATTTTTCTTCTTCAATGATCCTTATGGGAAGGTCTGTGCACAGGTCTTCCATGGATCTTGGAAAAACAGCTGTGGCCAGGCCTTCCTGCACCCAAAGCATGGCATCTCTGGGGTCATCACAGACGCAGAAAATATCCGGCTGGAGATTTTTTTCCCCGAAAGCTTTCATAAGAAATTCTTCATAGCGCCGGTAAATAATCAGGGGGCGTTCTGTCAGTTCAGTAAGACAGACGCCTTCTTTTTTGGCCTGTTTTTCCCCCAGATTGGGCGGCAGGACTGCGATCATCGGCTCCTCATCCAGTTCCAGATAGTTCAGGCCTTCCAGTTTGATCGGTGTCCGCACCACAGAGACATCCACGATCCCGTCCATCAGGCACCCAAGAAGCGTAAATGTGATGGCATCCCGCACCTCAAAATTCACATCCGGATTTTCCCTGGAAAACCGGGAAATGCAGGGCATGATCGTTGTTACAGTTGTGGGAGTAATACCAATTCGAAGTACCTGTTTTTTTCCTGCTTTGGACACTTCAAGTTCTGTGGACCGGACATAATTCAGGATATTCTCAGTCCTGTCATAAAGAAGCTTCCCTGCTTCCGTCAAAGTTACTCCTGCCCTTGTCCGCTCAAAAAGCTTCACATTCAGCTCTGTCTCCAGCTGCTTGATCTGATAACTTAACGGCGGCTGCGACATGTTCAGTCTTCTTGCAGCTTCATTGATGCTTCCTGTTGCTGCGATCTCACGGAAATATTCCAGCTGTCTGATCTCCATATGTAAATCCTTCTTTCTTTATCTAATATTCAATATAATGATTAGGGTGTCAAAAGGTACGCCTCATGAACCTTGAAAATTTCATATAAAC
>CAVBVT010000156.1:0-5106 GCA_963598855.1 Eggerthellaceae bacterium | reverse complement strand
TACAGCGAAAATTAAGTATCTGCTATATTGACGCAGGATGATTTTCTCATATGCGCTGTACTAGCCATTCTTTGTTCACTGTAACAGTATCTCTGCCAGCACCTTCGGCTCTACATTACCTCCAGAGACAATACATACATTCTTTTTCCCACTGTAGGCGCGGCCAGAAAGAAGCCCTGCAAGTGCAGTCGCTCCGGATGGTTCTGCCAGCATCTTTGTTCTTTGCAGAATCACTCTGGTGGCTTCTTTGATCTCTTCTTCTGAAACTGTGATCATATCATCCACATAATGGCTTACGATTTCGTACGGAAGTACACAGGGCGAAATCCCTCCAAGACCGTCTGCAACCGATGGAATACGCCTGATTGTCTGGATTTTCCCTGAATGAAAGGACTGATACATTGCATTCATATGTTTCGGTTCTACTCCGATCACCCTGGTCTTTGGCGAGGTTTGTTTTACAGCTATGGCAATCCCGGCGATCATCCCTCCGCCGCCTACCGGAACATATATGGTATCCGCATCCGGCAGACTCTTAATCACTTCCAATCCCAATGTTCCCTGCCCTGCGATCAGGCTTTCATCCTCTCCGGGATCAATATAATCGCAGCCATATTCCCGGCTGATCTCCAATGCTCTTTCATAAGTCTCTTTCCATGCGCTGCCCGCTATCACTATCTCTGTCCCATATCTGCGGCTGCATTCCTGCTTAACCTGAGTCGTATACTTCGGCATGACCAGCCATGATTTCATCCCCAGCATTGATGCCGCATATCCTACAGCCTGAGAATGATTTCCCGTGGACGCACATACAACTCCTTTTTTCTTTTGTTCTTCCGACAGAGTACTGATATGATTAAATGCACCTCTCACCTTAAAAGAACCCGTTTTCTGGAGGTTTTCACATTTCAGATAAATTTCTGTTCCGGCAATCGCAGAAATTGATTCCGATCTGATCAGTGGAGTTGCGTGTATCAGTTTCTTTTGAATGCAGGTGTCAATTACTTCTTTTGCCCTCTGTACTTCTTCTATTCCAATCATAACTCTATCTCCAGACCAATCTTTTTCTCTTTGCTGATCCGGATAGCTGTATCGGCTGTAAGCAGATCCTGGATGGCTATTCCTGTACTGTCAAATATTGTAATTTCTTCTTCATTTCTTCTTCCTGGATGTTCCCCTGCGATGACCTTTCCGATTTCTGCAATCTGCTCTTTTTGAATCAGAGACTTTTTGTATGCGACCTTGCATTCCCCTACGGTTGTCACCTGTTCGATATCATCGGCAAACAGGGAAGCTCTGGCAATCAGTCTTTCATCTATCTCCTGTTTTACCGGCATATCTGCGCCCATACAGGAGAGATGTGTTCCCGGCTTGATCCACTCTGACTGTATCACTGCTTCTCTGGCATTGGTAGCTGTGATAATGATATCTGCCTGTTTGCAAGCTTTCTGTACGGACGCTTCAGATACAAACTCTATATCTGTTTTTTTCATCATCTCATCATAATGCGGTGTTCCCTTATACAGAGAGATGAACTCATCTTCCAGTTGTTTCTTTATATTTCCTGCCAGCTGTTCTGCTTTTTCGGGATGACGTGGATTACATATGATTACTTTTTCTATTTCTTCCATTACTTCCAGAGTCGCTGCAATCTGTGCCGGGACGATTCTTCCGGCTCCGAGAATCATCAGAACCTTTGAATCCTTTCTGGCCAGATATGCGGCTCCGATCCCTCCAGCTGCCCCGGTACGGATTCGCGTGATATAAACACCATCCACAATTCCCTGTACCAGTCCATGATGTAGATCATAAACAACGATCATCCCGTTGCTTCTCGGAAGTCCGAGACTTACATTCTCCGGAAATCCACACACAAGCTTCAGACCAAATACATCTGCGCCTGAACACTCGCCACTTTTTATGTCAAATTCTCCACCGTTTTCATACATTTTGCAGATCAGCGGATAGACCTCCGCCTGACTGTGGCTTTTGTAAAAGAATGCTTTTTTTACAGCTTCGATCACGCTCTGCATATCAAGTACTGAGACAATTTCCTGCTGATTTAAAACTCTGATTTTTCCCATATCCTGGACCTCCACTTTCTCACTGTGCTTCTGGAATTCCATTTCTTTGCTTTATGATATATCACTGTACAGGTATATCATAAAGTCTAAAATAACTTTAGAGTCAAGCAGAGTTTTTCGTTTTTTTATTCTTTTTCCAGTAGAATCTGCACCTCATAAGGGCAGTGATGATACTCTATCAGGTTATCTTCATATTCATTGGCTATGACATATGCCGTTTTTTTGTATTTTTTCATGTATTTTTTGTACTCATTGACATCCCATTCTCCGGCGCATATCCTTGACCGGAAGCAGAGATAGGTTCCTGCCGGAAGTTCCATGATATTGGGATGGTCAAAGAGCTTATCCTTCAGATATACGAAATATTTCTGTGGCTTGAATTCTCCTCTGAAAAGTGCATCAAAATCAGCCAGATATCCATACTGTCTTCTGAAATGTGTCTGATTTAAGCCCTCACTGTTCTTCAGGGAAGCAAGCCTTGTTTCTACAGATTCTACATCATCCCCCTCTTCATATCCCACTGTCAGGATATATCTCTTATCAAGCTGGACAAGATAGGGAACATTGTCGAAATCATATTGTTTCAGATAGGAGAAGTATTTCTGATACCATACGATATCTTCATACATCTCATTGATCCGATCCCTTTCAGCTTCAATCCTTTTTTTCTGTTTATCCAGAAGTTCCTGCATTTTATCTACAGTTCCTTCCTTCAGGATTTCCTGGATATCCGGCAACGGCATATCCAGACTTCTCAGATAACGGATTCTATCTATATAATGGAACTGCTCAAAGGAATAATATCGGTATCCGCTTTCCTGATCTACCACATAAGGAGTCAGCAGACCGGCATTGGAGTAATTTCGCAGCTGCTGCACAGATATTCCCATCATTCTTGCTGTTTCTCCTATTGAATATAAATGCTTTTCTGTTGTTTTTTCCATTTGTCTGTCACCTCATCCTTTCTGTAGTATATCAACGGGAAAAAGCGGACCCCAAATCAGTCCGCTTCCTGAAACGTTATTCAACTTCAAATCTCTCCCTGACCAGCTCTGTCAGATACTGTGCAGTTCCTTCCACACCAAGCATTCCACTGTCTATCAGAATATCTTTATAATTCACATCTGCCGGTGCATATCCTGCATAATGTCTGTGATATGCATCCCTGGCCTTATCCACCTCACGTATCATACGTCTGGCTGATTCTTCTGTCATCTTTAAGGTTTCCACACAGTTTTTCAGACGTTGGTCATACGATGCGTAAATATAAATTCTCAGATGATTCTTCACACTTTCCAAAATATAGTCCGCACATCTCCCTACTATGATACAGTTTCCTTTATCTGCAATGTTTAGAATAATTTCCCTCTGCGTATTAAATACATCATGCTGCATCCGGATGCCGCTTTGTCCCAATGGGAACATCATCTGAAACAGCCCATTGGATATCGTTTCATCCGCATCACTGATAGCAGATACCGGAAGCTTCAGTTTTTTTGCTGCAGCATCTACGATATCTCTGTCGTAATATTCAATTCCAAGGATTTCAGCCATCCTTCCAGCAATCGGACGGCCCAGGCTTCCAAACTGCCTTGCAATCGTTATCACATATTTACTCATCTTCTTCACCCACTCCTGTTACAAACTCTTATTTACGTCTTGTATATTTTCCATTTTTCTTTTCCACATAATCCAGGGCAAACTGACAGATTGTACAGATCACAAAGTAAATGATCGCCGCTACAATGTATGCTTCCAGAAACTTGGATGAACGGCCTGCAACAATCTTGGCACGACCCAGGATCTCCGGGATCGCAACAGCGAACGCAAGGGAAGCATCCTTGATCAGTCCGATGAACTGGTTTCCGATATTCGGCAATGCTGTAGAAAACGCCTGCGGAAGTACGATTCTTATAAGTCCCTGGTTTGTTGTCATTCCCACTGAATAACAGGCCTCAAGCTGTCCCGGATCAACAGCCTGGATACAGCTTCGAAACATCTCAGACATATAGGAACCAGTATATAATGAGAAACAGAAAAACATAAAGTAAATAGCCGGAATACTGTTAATGCTTACATTCGTACCGCATTTATAATTTACCCACTCCAGAAGTCTCGGGATTCCATAGTAGGTTACAAGAATCTGCACCATCAGAGGAGTACCACGGATAATCGCGATATAAATACCGGAAATCTGTTTCAGTACCGGAATCTTAAAGATACGGATCAAGGCGGTTAAAAGTCCAAGAATGCTTCCAAGGATCAGCGCCACAACAGCAATCAGCAATGCATAGGGAATACCTTTCATAATTTCCGGCAGGCACTGCCACATATATTGAATATCTAATGCTCTCATCTCTCGTCACTCCTACTCTTTTATTTTTTTCAGGAATTGTTTTGTACGTTCGTTCTGCGGATGATCGATCACCTGCTCCGGTGTTCCCTGTTCCACAACTACACCTCCGTCCATGAATACAACCTTGGAGGCTACATCATGAGCAAAAGAGATCTCATGGGTAACAACAATCATGGTAATTCCGGTTTCCGCGATCTCTTTCATCGTTTCCAGTACTTCTCCTACAAGTTCCGGGTCAAGAGCTGAAGTTGGCTCGTCAAAGAGGATAACATCCGGCTGCAGCACGAGAGCTCTGGCGATACCTGCTCTCTGCTGCTGGCCTCCGGACATCTGGATCGGATAGTAATCAAGCCTCTCTCCAAGCCCGACTTTTTCAAGCATTGCCTTGCTTCTTTCGTATGCTTCCTGTTTGCTGACCTTCTGAACGATCGTAAGGCCTTCCATGACATTCTGGACCACAGTTTTGTTTTTGAAAAGGTTGTAATTCTGGAATACCATCGCTGTCTTTTTTCTGAGTTCCAGAACTTCCTTTTTTGTTCCTTCTTTACAGGGAACTGTGAAACCATTAACACAGATTGTGCCCGCATCTCCTCTTTCCAGAAAGTTAATGCATCTGAGGAATGTGGTCTTTCCTGAGCCACTGGGTCCCAGGATTGCCACTACCTC
>CAVBVT010000155.1:0-5138 GCA_963598855.1 Eggerthellaceae bacterium | reverse complement strand
CATATGAAAAATCAGACAAGTCAATATAGCGTTTACTTAATATTCGCTGTACTAGATTCGGTTAAATCCCTTTCATGATAAAAGAGATCGCATCACGGATCCCTGTCACATATACCAGTTTTATCCCCTTAATACTCTCAGTTGCCGCCCGGTTCACTTCCGGCAGGATCACTGTCTCAAATCCCAGTTTTTTTGCTTCCTGCACGCGCTGTCCGGCCATGCTGACTGCACGCACCTCACCACTTAATCCGATCTCGCCAAAAACCATCACATTATCTGGGATCACAATATCTTTGCAGCTGGAAATAATAGCCAGACAGATACCAAGATCAATAGCCGGTTCCGTCATCTTCATTCCGCCCGCAATATTCACATACGCATCCGAAGCAGCAAGATGCACCCCTGCTTTCTTCTCCAGCACTGCCATAAGAAGATTCACACGGTTAAAATCCGTACCGACTGCAGTTCTCCTTGGAATACCAAAATTACTCTGGCAGACAAGAGCCTGTATCTCTATCAGTATCGGTCTTGTCCCTTCCATAGAGCACGCAACAACAGAACCGGAAGCATTCTCCGGCCTTCCATTCAATAGAAACTCAGAAGGATTTTTTACCTCTTCAAGCCCTGTGTTCTGCATTTCAAAAACACCGATCTCATTGGTAGAACCAAAACGATTCTTCACTGCACGCAGGATCCTGTAAGAAGCATGCCTGTCACCTTCAAAATACAAAACTGTATCTACCATATGCTCCAGCACACGGGGTCCTGCCACATTTCCTTCTTTAGTCACATGCCCTACAATAAAAATGGAAACTCCCATTCCCTTGGCGATCTGCATCAGCACATTAGTGGACTCCCTGACCTGGGAAACGCTTCCCGGTGCGGATGTAATATCTTCATGGAACATCGTCTGAATTGAGTCCACAACAGCCACATCCGGTTTCGTCTTCTCAATGATCTCACGGATATTCTCCAAATTAGTCTCACAGAGAAGTTTCAATTTATCATTAAAAGTTCCCAGTCTGTCTGCCCGAAGCTTGATCTGCCTTAAAGACTCCTCACCGGAAATATACAGCACGGACACTCCCTGAGATGAAAGATTCCTGCAGACCTGAAGCAACAGAGTAGATTTACCGATACCCGGATCTCCGCCAACCAAAACAAGGGAGCCGGGGACGATTCCGCCGCCCAGCACCCTGTCCAGTTCACCGATCCCGCAGCTCTGACGTTCATCAGAAGAAAGACTGATATCTTTCAGGATTACGGGTTCGGTTTTTTTCTGTATTGTTTTTGTACTGCCGGAGGATGTTTTCTTCGAAGAAACCGTCTCCTCCACGAACGTATTCCATGCCTTGCATGCAGGACACTGTCCCATCCATTTGGCAGATTCGTATCCGCATTCCTGGCAGAAATATACTGTTTTTTTATTTTTTAGCATTTTACAATTTTTACTTCAGCTTTGGTGTTCGCATCCAGTTCAACACTGAAAGAAAGTTTACCGCCCAGGTTCGTTGTCATGGTACCTGTGCTCGCTCCGTCGATAAACACCTGATACTCAGTCTCAGCCTCAAGCTCCACTGTGATCTGAGAATCCTCAAATCCCTGTACCTCAAAGCTCATTGCAGTTCCATCCTGCTGAAGGTGGAATACACTTGTTCCCGGAACGGATTCATATACGAACATTCCATTGCGCTCAAGCTTGGTGATCTCCTTATATGTTTTTACTTTATACATATCTCCCTGATACTGATAATCAGACAGCTTGGATTTCTGATTTAACTCATAATCTCCAAAACTGATAGTACCGTTCTCTTCTGTACGGATCAATTCCTGTACCACTGCCATGATCTTATGTCCTCCTGAAATTCTTTTGTTGTAAATTTTGTAAGGTTAATTATAACTTATTTCGGATTTTTTTGCCATAGGAAGTGACAAAATTCTTACACTTTTCATAATTGGATTTTTTATTTTTCAGAATCTGTCACTGCAAAACAGATCTTCTTATCTTTAACTTTTACCTGTACAGTATCTCCTGATTTGATATTTCCCTCCAGGATCTCCGTTGCTATCTCATCCTCAATCTTCGTCTGAATAGCACGGCGCAAAGGTCTTGCACCGTATTTACTGTCAAAACCTGCATCTGCAATAAGGTCCTTTGCTGCTCCTGTAACTTTCAGCGTAATACCAAGCTGTTCCTGGCAGCGTTTCTCAAGATTTTTAAGAAGAATCGTAACGATCATACGGATATTTTCTTTATTCAGAGAATGGAATACCATGATCTCGTCAATACGGTTGAGAAATTCCGGCTTGAACATCCTTCTTACCTCTTCCATAACTCCCGATTTCATCCTGTCATAGTTCTGTTTCTCTGTATCACCGGACATAAATCCAAGATGCTTCGGCTCCATGATCATCTGCGCCCCTGCATTGGATGTCATAATGATGATCGTCTGCTTAAAGTCTACTTTTCTTCCGTGGGCATCTGTAATATGTCCGTCATCCAACACCTGCAGAAGGATATTGAACACATCCGGATGCGCCTTCTCGATCTCGTCAAAAAGGATCACACTGTATGGATTCCTGCGTACTTTCTCGCTGAGCTGTCCGCCTTCCTCATATCCAACATATCCTGGCGGTGATCCGATCATCTTGGAAACACTGTGCTTCTCCATATATTCAGACATATCCACACGGATCATAGCCTGCTCACTCCCAAAGACTGCTTCTGCCAGTGTCTTGGAAAGCTCTGTTTTTCCAACACCTGTAGGTCCAAGGAACAGGAAAGAACCGATTGGTCTTCCAGGATCTTTTAAGCCAACTCTGCCTCGTTTCACTGCACGGGCTACAGCTGATACTGCTTCGTCCTGTCCGATCACGCGTTTCTTAAGGACCTTTTCCAGGTTTGCAAGACGGCGGGACTCACCTTCTGTGAGACGCTGCACTGGAATCTTCGTCCAGTCTGATACAATATCTGCAACTGCTTCCTCTCCTACTGTAAGAGATTTCCTTTTATTTCTGCGCTCGGCTTTTTTGCGGATCTTCTCAAGTTCCTCTTCTGCCTCATTCTGTCTTGCCTGTGCTGCTTTTGCGCTTTCCAAGTCAGCATTTACAACTGCCAGCTCCTTCTCTTTAAGGATATCATGGATCTTACGCTCCAGGGCTTCTGCCTCCGGTGACGGATGATAACCTGCCAGCTGTACTTTTGATGACGCTTCATCAATAATATCGATTGCTTTATCCGGAAGAAAACGGTCATTGATATAACGGATGGACATCTTCACTGCTGCCTCCAGAGCTTCATCCAGAATCTCAACACCGTGATGCTTCTCATAGTATGGGCGCAGTCCTCTTAAGATCTCCACCGCCTCTTCCTCTGTAGGCTCTTCCACTGTTACCGGCTGGAAACGGCGCTCCAGTGCAGCATCTTTCTCTATATATTTCCTGTATTCTTCCAGAGTTGTAGCTCCGATCAGCTGGATTTCGCCTCTGGAAAGAGACGGTTTCAGAATGTTGGAGGCATCCAGTGCGCCTTCTGCTCCTCCTGCACCGATGATCGTGTGGATCTCATCAATAAAAAGCAGGATTCCCTGCTGCTCTCTCACCTCATCAATGACATTTCGGATTCGTTCCTCAAATTCGCCTCTGTACTTGCTGCCAGCGACCATTCCGGAAAGATCCAGAACAACTACTCTTTTATCCTTCACTGTGTCCGGAACCATCCCTGTGACGATCCGCTGCGCAAGGCCTTCCACAATAGCTGTTTTTCCAACGCCTGGTTCTCCTACCAGGCACGGATTATTCTTAGTCCTGCGGCTTAAAATCTGGATCAGGCGGGCGATCTCTTTATCTCTTCCCACTACAGGATCCAGTCTGCCTTCCTCTGCCATCTCAGTAAGATCACGGCTGTACTGGTCAAGTGTCGGCGTTGT
Source organism: Eggerthellaceae bacterium (assembly GCA_963598855.1). GTDB lineage: Bacteria > Bacillota > Clostridia > Lachnospirales > Lachnospiraceae > Blautia_A. The sequence goes on along the minus strand of CAVBVT010000155.1, from coordinate 1,209 downwards.
GCTGCCGTTTCTGTTCCGGGCCGCTTTTACTGCCTGAAATTCTTCTGCAATGGCATCGCTGTCCATTCCCATTGCTGTAAGTACTGCCGCGTACAGTTTCTGGATATTTGCTCCCATTGTATACAAAAGTCTCGTACCTACACAGTCTGTTTCTTTCAGCATGGCCAGCAGAAGATGCTCAGTTCCCGCTTCCTCAAAATGCATAGATTCTGCCTCTGCATATGCGTTCTCAAGAACTCTCTGGGTTCTCGGGCTGAATCCCGGTTTCTGGGCAACAGCTGTATTTCCCGGCGGTGCGATCAGTTTATCGATCAGTGCCAGGGCATTCTCTGCCTGGATTCCGAATTCCTCAAGCACTCTGCCTGCTGTGCCTTCTTTTTCCTGCAAAAGGCCTACCAGCAGATGCTCAGTACCGATATAACTATGTCCGCAGGAGCCAGCTGCCTGTTTTGCCAGAGCAAGAACATTCTGTGCCTGCTTTGTAAATCGTTCCTGCATGATGTCTCCTCCTATCTGTCTGCGTCATATTCATCAAAAATCTCATCCACCAGCTGATGGATCTCTTCTCTTGTTACATTCTTGCAACAGCCCCAGGCCATCGCTACTGTGAGATTCTGTTTCATCTCTTCCAGGGCGCTTACCTTATCTGCATCAATGGAGATCACAGCTCCTTTTCGTCTGTCAATGGTTACAAAACCTTCCTGACGAAGCAGTGCATATGCTTTGTTTACCGTATGCATATTGATCCCTGCAATGCTTGCAAGCTGCCGTACAGAAGGCAGAGCATCCCCCTCATGAAGCCTAGATGTGGCTATCCCCATTATGATCTGATTGGTGATCTGCATGTAGATCGCCTCATCACTGTTAAAATCAATTTCTATCACCATCGGGCAATCTCTCCTCTATAACAGCAAAAGGCTGCACAGTTTCATATCCTGGCAGCCTGCTGTGATTTATTTTTTTATTTGGCGACTCCTGCAATCTTCTCCACCTGCTCCTTATTCAGGATCAGATTGAATCCAAGCGGATTTACCACGTAAGCACTCGCCTGCGGAATCATCAAGCCCGGAAGTTTATCCATGGTTACTTTCGCAACACGGAGATTCTTTCCTCTTCCGAATTTCTCAAATTCCATAACATCTGTAAATACAGGCTGAAGGATCTTGTCATCTTTGTTCTTGAGATATGGAATATGAAGTTTTCCGTTTT
>CAVBVT010000154.1:0-5277 GCA_963598855.1 Eggerthellaceae bacterium | reverse complement strand
CTCACGGAAATATTCCAGCTGTCTGATCTCCATATGTAAATCCTTCTTTCTTTACCTAATATTCAATATAATTCATTCTATCTATATTTTCTCGTCTATTTTCTGCATGTTTTCCAGAAATAATTAAAGGCAACAATTCTCATTTCACGCTGAAGTGAATAGCTGCTTATCGATTTACCCGAAACATATCGTAATATATTATAATGCAGCCAAATTCTATCTACTGCCTATTTCTCTTTGCAATTAAAAATGATATATCTACAGTATTTTGTAAATACTACAAATATCTAACTTAACAACTATTCGAAAAACCATACTTCTATCATCCCACAAACTTCTATCTCAGACAATAGCAAAATTATATTACCATACATTAAAAACAATATTATACGTATTATCTCCACAGGAGTATAATAACAGAGGTTTATTATAGAAAAATAAGGAAATGGAGGAAAGCAAAAGAAATGCGAACACTCGCAAAATATCTTCGAGATTACAAAAAAGAAAGCATTCTGGCTCCTTTTTTCAAGTTTCTGGAAGTTGTGTTTGACCTGCTTGTGCCTATCGTCATTGCTCAGATCATTGATGTGGGAATCGCCCACAATGACCATAGCTACATTGTACAGAGATTTTTTATCCTGATCCTGATGGCTGCCGCAGGTCTTGCAGTCAGCATTACTGCCCAGTTCTTTGCTGCAAAAGCCAGCGTAGGTTTTGCGACAAAAGTACGTCAGGCTGTATTTGACCACATCCAGAAACTTTCCTACACAGAGCTGGATACTCTTGGAACTGACACACTAATCACACGTCTTACCGATGATGTGAACCAGGTACAGAATGGTGTGAACATGGGACTTCGTCTTCTTCTTCGAAGCCCGTTTATCGTTCTTGGAGCCATGGTAATGGCCTTCACCATCAATGTACGCTGTGCACTGATCTTCGTTGTTGCCATCCCGGTACTGTTCCTGGTGGTCTTCGTGATCATGTTTTTAAGTATCCCACTGTTTAAAAAAGTGCAGGGCCGTCTGGATACCGTCACAAGACTTACCAGAGAAAACCTGACCGGTGTCCGTGTCATCCGTGCCTTCTGCCGTGAGGAAGACGCAGTTTCCGAATTCGACCAGAGCAACTTTGCCCTCACAAAACTTAACGAGTTCGTAGGAAAGATTTCCGCTCTTTTAAACCCGGCTACTTATGTTCTGATCAATATCGCAACTGTGATCCTGATCCAGACTGCAGGTGTCCAGGTAAATCTTGGAAACATGCAGCAGGGTGAAGTCGTTGCCCTTTACAACTACATGGCACAGATGATCGTGGAGCTGATCAAACTTGCTTCCCTTATCATCACCCTGAACAAATCCATGGCCTGTGCAGACCGTGTTGCCGGAATCCTGAAAGTAACTTCTACCATGGATTATCCGGAAAATACTTCTGCTGCATCAAGAGTTCAGGATAACTGTGCTGTTGCATTTGACCACGTAACCTTCTCCTACGAAGGTACCGGTGCTCCCAGCCTTTCTGACATTACTTTTTCTGTAAAAAAAGGCTCTACAATCGGAATTATCGGCGGTACCGGAAGCGGTAAATCCACTCTTGTAGATCTGATCGCGCGTTTCTACGATGCAAGTGAAGGAACTGTCATCCTTAATGGCCAGAACGTTAAGGACTATTCCCAGAAAGAACTCCGGGAAAAAATTGGCGTTGTTCCTCAGAAAGCAGCTCTTTTCAAGGGAACTATCCGCGAGAATTTAAGCTGGGGCCGTGAGAATGCTACAGATGAAGAAATGTGGGAGGCTCTTACAACAGCCCAGGCTCGTGAGATTGTGGAGAAAAAAGAAGGCCAGCTTGATTTCAAACTGGAACAGAACGGCCGCAACCTCTCCGGCGGACAGCGCCAGCGACTTACCATTGCCCGCGCCCTTGTAAAGAAACCTGAGATCCTGATCCTGGACGACAGTGCAAGTGCTCTTGACTTTGCAACAGATGCGGCACTTCGGAAATCTCTCCACCAGCTTGGTGGAAACACTACCACCTTCCTGGTTTCCCAGAGAGCAGCAAGTATCCGTCAGGCAGATCTGATCCTTGTTCTGGACGACGGCCAGCTTGCAGGTTCCGGCACGCATCAGGAACTTGTAAATTCCTGTGAAACTTACCGTGAGATCTTTTTCTCACAGTTCCCGGAAGAACGGATCAAATATGAAAAAACTGCCGGAAAGGAGGTTCTTGCATGAGCAAAAAAGACACCACCTCAAAAAACAGCATGGCAACCTTCTTAAAGGTGCTCCGCTTTATTGGAAAATATCGTTTCCTTCTTGTATTAAGCATTATCCTTGCAGCTGTCACAGTGATCCTGCAGCTGTATGTACCGGTACTTTTTGGCTATGCCATTGATGAAGTTGCAGCTGCCCACGAAGTAAATTTTTCAAGGATGTGGTTCTATCTTTCCAAGATCCTTGTAATGATCATACTTTCCGGCATTGCCACCTGGGTGATGAGCATTATCAACAACCGCATGACTTACCGCACAGTACAGGATATCCGTGCAAAATCCATCCGCCATATCCAAAATCTGCCTCTGTCCTATCTGGACGGACACAGCACAGGTGATATCATCAGCCGGGTTATCGCAGACACCGATATCCTCTCCGATGGTATGCTTCTTGGATTTACACAGCTGTTTTCCGGTATCATCACGATCATCGGAACACTGATCTTCATGTTTTCCAAAAATGTGTGGATCACACTGATGGTCATTGTACTGACACCGGTGAGCTTCTTTGTTGCAAAATTCATCTCCTCCCATTCTTTCCACATGTTCCGTGCACAGAGTGATGCTCGCGGACGTCAGACTGCACTGATCGAGGAAATGATCGGAAACCAGAAGGTTGTCCAGGCATTCGGTTATGAGGAACGTGCTTCCAAACGGTTTGCAGCGATCAACGAAGAACTTCGCGATGCCAGCCAGAAAGCTGTTTTTTACAGCAGTCTTACCAACCCGTCCACACGATGCGTCAACAACATTATCTATGCAGGTGTTGCTCTTGTAGGTGCTTTTCTGATCCCTGGCGGACATCTTACTGTTGGAGGTCTTTCCGTACTTCTTGCCTATGCCAACCAGTACATGAAGCCATTCAATGACATCAGTTCCGTTATCACAGAGCTTCAGAACGCTCTGGCCTGTGCAACCAGGATCTTTGATCTTCTGGAGGAACAGCCGGAAAGCCCGGCCCCGGAGGGAACTCTTAATGATGTAAAAGGTGCTGTGGATATCCAGAATGTTTCCTTCCGTTATGAAGAAGATAAACCTCTGATCGAGAACTTCAATCTGCATACAGAACCTGGCAGACGAATCGCCATTGTCGGTCCTACCGGCTGCGGCAAAACAACATTTATCAATCTGCTGATGCGGTTCTACGATGTGAACGGCGGACGCATTTCCGTAGATGGAAAACCGATCACAGAAGTTTCCAGACATGCTCTTAGAAGCAGCTACGGTATGGTGCTTCAGGATACCTGGATCAAACATGGCACTGTCCGCGACAATATCTGCATCGGTAAACCGGATGCTTCTGACGAGGAAGTGATCCAGGCAGCTAAAATGTCCCACAGCTGGGAATTTATCCGCCGTCTTCCAAAAGGACTGGATACGGTTCTTTATGAGGACAGCTTAAGCCAGGGACAGAAACAGCTTCTCTGTATCACACGTGTTATGCTGTGCCTGCCTCCGATGCTGATCCTTGATGAGGCAACTTCAAGTATTGATACCCGAACCGAAATGCTGATCCAGGAAGCCTTTGATCGGATGATGCAGGGCAGAACAAGCTTTATCGTAGCACATCGTCTGTCTACTATCCGCAATGCTGATGAGATCCTTGTTATGAAGGACGGCAGCATTATTGAACAGGGCAGCCATGATGAGCTGATGGCTAAGGGCGGATTCTATAAGAATCTGTATAACAGCCAGTTTGTGAAGGTTGCTGAGTAAATATAAATTGACTTCAATTAAAATTCTCCGGAATGCAGGTTTCCTGTACCGGAGAATTTTTTATATTGTGGAAAATTACTTTGTAATAGTTTAAAGTTATAAAAAATGGACATCCCCTTACGATATCTTATAATATCCAGGATAATGTCCATTTCTTGTTTCAGTTTTTCTTGTATTTTGTCCGGAGGAGCCACTTCTGATCAATCACTTTCAGCTCTTCCCCGAAACGGATGTGAAGCCTTACAGAACCAGGAAGCTGTTCTACGTGTTCAATATTTCCGGTTCCGAACTTCGGATGGCTGACATCCTCTCCGATCTCGTAGCGCACAATGCTGTTCTGTGTATTTCTGTGCTGCTGCTCTCTCCGGTAGGTATCTCTCACTGTTACTGTCCGATCGTGGATCGGGCTTCGAAGTTTTTTCTCATAATCATGCTTCATCAGGGCTTCCCCAGCCTTATAATACGGCGTTGGTGCCGCACCGGTAAGGGAGCAGCAGTATTTCCAGGCACTTCCATGTGTTCCATGCTGCCACCTGTATTCCGTGGGAATGTGAAAATTATGCTGCATATAATGAGCATATTCATGTTTGTAGAGATCCAGCCTGTCCTCTTTATTCAGCGGATTTTTCACTGCATAACCGATAAACAGCAGGGAAAAATGAAAATGTTCTTTTTCGTGGTGATCTCCTCTTGTGTAAGATCCTAAGAGATCCGGTTCCATTCCAAATGTGATGGGGATCTTCGCTCCCTGAAGATGGAACTTTTTATCAAATTCTGCATAGAGGCTTCGGATCTGGGCTGTAAGGATAGGGATTTCTTTTTGCAGGGTCTGTGCAAGTGCCTGGTCGATCATATTTTACAACTCCTTATATTCACAGAGACCTCCATGACTTGTACCATAAGAGATCTCTGTATATCTATCTGCGTTTCTGTCATACAAACTTTAATCATATAGCATTTTCTTCCTTTTCATAAATCTGCTCAGAAACCATTTGCTTCAGGTATCTCTGGTTTCTATACAGATTCAGTATATTCTGTACACGCCTGCATACAATAAATGTTTCAAATGGTCTGCGAATGTAATCCTGTACGCCATATGTATAAGCCCGTTCAATTATGTCGTTTCCTTCTTCTGAAGATATCATAATTACAGGGATTTCATTGATCCACTGCAGCTTGTTCATCCGTTCCAGCACCTGAAATCCATCCATCTGTGGCATGTTGATATCCAGAAGGATTAAATCTATCATCAAATCCTGACCCAGAATATGAAGTGCCTCACGGCCATTTTC
>CAVBVT010000153.1:0-5382 GCA_963598855.1 Eggerthellaceae bacterium | reverse complement strand
GTGCAAAGAGAACCATCGAGCTTGCAAAAGCATCCGGCGTGTATGAGGGGGATTTGTAAAATGTTAAATAAAGTAGGCAGAGAAATCCCGGAAGAGATCCTGGAGCAGACGGGAAAAGAAGTATTTCAGGGAAATTATTACAAAGACAATACAGAATTTCAGAAACAGGGACCAATTACAAAAGTTGTCATGAACCATGACACCAGCAAGATGGTAAGTTCCATTCATGAAGCACTTGTAAAATGCGGTGCACACGATGGTATGACACTTGGCTTCCACCATCATTTCCGTGACGGAGATCTTGTCGTAAACATGGTTATGCAGGAAGTCCACAATATGGGAATCAAGGATGTGACCATTTGCGCAAGTTCCCTGGGAAAAGCTCATGATGCCCTGGTTCCGATGATTGAGGACGGAACCATCACAAATATCCAGTCCTCCGGTGTCCGCGGAAAGATCGGTGAAGCCATTTCCGCAGGAAAATTAAAAGGACTTGCCATCATGCGTTCCCACGGCGGACGTATCCGTGCCATCCAGACAGGTGAGACTGTGATCGATATCTCCTTTATCGGAGCTCCGACCTGTGATGATTACGGAAACTGTAAAGGTGTCGGCGGAAAAAGTGACTGCGGTGTCCTTTCCTATTCTTTCGTAGACGGAAACCATGCCAATAAAGTCGTTGCAGTTACAGACTGCCTGGTTCCGTTCCCGAACTATCCGGCAGATATCAACATGACAAAAGTTGATTATGTTTGCGTAGTAGATCAGATCGGTGTTCCGGAGAAGATTGCCTCCGGTGCAGCGAAACCAACTACAGATGTAAGAAAGCTGATGATGGCTGACTACTGTACACAGGTTGTTGTAAATACTCCATACTTCAAAGATGGTTTCGCATATCAGACAGGTGTCGGCGGTGCATCCATCGCATCCGCAGCATCTCTTGGAAAGATCATGAAAGAGCGCGGAATCAAGATGGGATTCGCTGTAGGCGGTATGTCAAAAGGTATGTGTGACCTTCTGGATGAGGGCCTGGTAGGAAAACTTCTTGATACACAGGATTTTGATACTTCCGCAGTAGAATCTGTAAAGCGTCCGAACCATCACAGGATCAGTGCAGGTGCCTATGCCAACCCGTTTAACAAAGGTGCATTTGTGAACAAACTGGACTACGTTGTTCTTGCCGCACTGGAGATTGATGTAAACTTCAACTGCAACGTTGTAGTAGGATCTGACGGCGTGATCACAGGAGCACAGGGCGGCCACCCGGATGCAGCCATGGGAGCAAAATGTACCATCGTGATCTCTCCGCTGGTACAGGGACGTATCCCGGCGATCTGTTCCAATGTTACCACAGTAACAACCCCAGGAGAGTCTGTAGATATTGTTGTTACAGATTACGGCGTTGCAGTTAATCCGGCACGTCAGGATCTTCTGGATGCTCTGAAAGAAGCAAAATGCGTACCTCTGAAAACCATCGAGGAACTCCGTGACATCGCATATTCCATTACCGGTGAGCCGGAGCCAGTACAGTTTGGCGACAGAGTCGTAGGAATCATCGAGGGTCGCGACGGTACCATCATGGATGTTGTCCGCCAGGTAAAACCTTTCGAGTTTAAAGAAGCATAAGTATTATATTTTTATTACAATGTTAACCACCCACAAATTATAAACCTCTCTATGAAAAGAAAGCTCTACTGCCATGGAGCTTTCTTTTTTGTGTGTTTTAATGTGCTGGTTTTGCGGGTTTCCTTTTTGGCATAACAGCATAATTACAGGGAATTAGATTTTGGCACAGGGGTTTGATATAGTTATCTCAGAAAGAAAATGAAACCGGCAGAAAGACCGTACAAGGAGGAAATAAACTATGATGACAAAAACAGTGAAAAATTATGCAACCGCAAATATCTTCGGACCATATATCCTGAGAATGAGACAGATCCCGGGACGTAAATGTGTAAATACTTCCAGAGATAAAGACAGAGAAAAACAGCTTTTTCAGGTGATCGATGATTATGTAGAACAGGCATAAGAACCTGATTGCTTCCTAAGAGAGGAGTGATTTTCATGTATGCAAGAGCAAACGCAGCAATGCTTACATCCGCAGAAATCGAGGCCTGCATCAAAGCTTCGATCCTTGGCGAGGTGTACACCACCCCGAAGCCAGGACTGGTAGACCGCCGTGACAGCGGTGCTCACCGTGATATGAACGTATATACTTTTGAGAGAAGTGCGGCAGCTATCACTCCTTATCTTGCAAAAATGTTTTTTGACGGATACTTCTGGAAAAACAGCCTGCAGAATCTTTTTCCAAAAATAAGAAAGACTGGGATTTTTGCAGAAAAAACAATGTTCCGTGCAACAGACCAGGTAAACACCCATAAAGGACTGATCTTTACCATGGGAATCTTGTCCGCCTGTGCAGGACAGTGCTATGCGAAGATCCGCAGGTTTGATACCTCGAAGATCCTTGCCTATGCAGAAGAAATGACAAAAGATGCTCTGGAAGCGGATTTTCTTGAAATGAGTCAGCGGGATCCTGTTACACATGGAGAGATCCTTTTTCAGAAATATGGAGAACGCGGGATCCGCGGGGAAGCGCAGAAAGGTTTTCCCATCATCGGAAATATCGCCCTTCCGCTTATGCGTCAGTACCGGGGAATCGGTCTTGATGAAAACTGTTCCAATATTAATGTGCTTCTTCGGATCATGATGGAACTTAATGACACCAATGTATGGAGCCGTGGATCCTGTGCTGATGTAGAATGGATCCAGGAACAGGCTGAAAAAATATGGAAACCGGGAGGAGCTTTTTTTGAGACCGGCATGAAGAAGATCGAGAAGCTGAACCGTGAATGTATCCGCAGGAATTTAAGTCCTGGCGGAGCTGCCGATCTCCTTGCTGCAACGCTGTTTTTATATCAGCTGGAAAAAATGTTTTAGGAGAAACACTATGGCCAAAGAAAATACTTTTCATTTTCCCAAACCAGGACAGCGGATCATCCGCTCTGTGATCGCAGTAGCCTGCTGCTTCTGTGTTTTTTATCTCAGGAATAAAGAAGGAATCCCTTTTTACTCCGCACTGGCTGTACTTCAGTGTATCCAGCCTTATCAGGACAGCATGGCCCAGGTTGCCAGAAAGAGAGTAACAGGAACTTTTGTGGGAGCGTTCTGGGGACTGATGATCATCCTGATCCAGATGTATCTGTTCCACGGCAGCCTTATGGATACTTTTCCAGGATATATGCTGATCTCACTTTTTACAGGACTGGTTATCTATTCCACAGTTGTACTTAACTGCAAAAATACAGCTTATTTTTCCTGTGTTGTATTCTTAAGCATTACAGTAATGCACATGACAGATGCGAATCCGTTTCTGTTTGTATTTAACCGTATTCTTGATACACTGATCGGTGTTGGAATTGCATTATGTATAAACACGATCCATCTTCCAAGGATCCATCAGAACGATATTCTTTTTGTTTCGGGGATCGATGATACGCTTCTTAACAGCAATGATCAGATGTCTTCCTACAGTAAGATCGAACTGAACAGGCTGATCGCTTCCGGAGCGAAATTCACCGTATCTACCAACCGCACACCGGCTACGATCCGGGAATCCCTTCCTGGAATCAACCTGGAACTTCCGGTGATCGCAATGGACGGAGCAGTACTCTATGATCTCAATGAAAATTCTTATCTGATGAAATACCAGATGTCAAGATCCCAGGCAGAAACCATCTGCCGTTTCCTTGACAAAAAAGGAATTTCTTATTTTACAAATTGTGTGGTAGATGATCTTCTTGTGATCTATTATGACCGTCTGGAATCCACCCTTCATCAGGAAGTTTACCAGCGGAGAAGAAAATCACCTTATCGAAATTACGTACAGAAAACAAGGCCTGTCTTCGAAAATGTAGTATACATCTATCTTCTGGACAAAAAAGAAGTAATGGAACGATTATACCAGGAACTTATGAGTCAGACATGGGCCTACGAATACAGGATCGCCTATCATGATTCTGCAAGATATCCGGGATGTGCCAATATCAAGATCTACAGCAAAGATGCCACCCGGGAAAATATGCTTCTGAACCTGAAAGCACTTCTCAGTCTTGATAAAGTGATCACCTTCGGAAGTGTGGAAGGAAAGTACGATGTCTGCGTTGCAGACTCCGGAAAGGATGAAATGGTAAAAACTTTAAAGAAGCTGTACGAGCCTGTAGGTCTCCCAAAATCCTGTACAGATCATTAACTCTTCGTTGCATTTCATACTTTAACAGACTATAATAGAATCATAAAAAAATAGGATGCGGATATGTCGTTGGGACATATCCGTGTTTTTGTTGCAACTTAAGAACAGGAAGTATAAAAAATGTCAGATCCGATCAGAGCCGTTATATTTGATGTGGACGGAGTTCTTCTGGATTCTCTTTCCATCTGGAAGGAGCTTGGAAGAAGATATGTTATAAAACTGGGATATACGCCAGTTCCAGATATGGATGAGATCCTTTTTCCCATGAGCATGGAACAGGGGGCTATGTGGCTGAAAGATACGTTTTCCCTTAAAATACCCATGGAAGAGATCATACAGGAACTGGAGAGGGAGATACAGAACTTTTATTTCGAAGAAGTGAAGGCCAAGCCAGGAGCAGAAGAGCTTTTGCAGAAAATAAATAACTTAAGGATTCCGGCAGCAGCGGCTACATCCAGCCCAAAAGAGCATGTTAAAAAAGCACTGGAGCGGAATCATCTGCTTTCTTATCTGAAAGAGATCTACACCACCAGCGAGATCGGAAAGAGCAAATATTCTCCGGATATTTACCTGGCTGCATCGGAATTTCTGAAAACCAGACCTTCTGAAACTCTTGTCGTGGAAGATTCCCTGTATGCCCTTACTACAGCGAAAAACGCCGGTTTCCGGACAGTGGGGATTTTTGACCCTCTCGGAGAACCAGATCAGGAACAGTTAGAAAAAAAGGCAGATATTTACTGCCGATCTTTAGGTGAGCTTCTAAATTACATTGAATAGATTTTACAGAAAACGGAGGATAATAGATATGAAGACAGCATTAACCATAGCAGGCAGTGATTCCAGCGGAGGCGCAGGGATCCAGGCTGATATCAAGACCATGATGGCAAATGGTGTCTATGCAATGAGTGCCATCACGGCACTGACTGCACAGAACACAATCGGTGTAGCAGCCATCCAGAATGCAACGCCGGAGTTTCTCGGTCAGGAACTGGATTCCATTTTTACCGATATTTTTCCAGATGCAGTAAAGATCGGAATGGTTTCAGAAAGTGATCTGATTCAGGTGATCGCCGGGAAACTTCGCCAGTATAAGGCAAAAAACATTGTAGTTGACCCGGTTATGGTAGCAA
>CAVBVT010000152.1:0-5494 GCA_963598855.1 Eggerthellaceae bacterium | reverse complement strand
GTTTATTTCCTGATCCTCAATGTCCTGAGGTAACTTTTCTGTTCCGGTGTGATCCGGTAGCTCTCAATGGCTTTCTGGATCGTTTTGTTATGTGTCCAGATATCCATCCGCTTCTCCTCCAGAAACGGAAGAATCTGTTCATACTGTTTTGCCAGAGCTGTGGCAAAATACCAAGCACGCATCATATTCACATAATATTCTTCGGAACAGATCGCTGCCACTTTCTCCGGATACTCCATCTTGAAATCCTCTTCCAGATAATGTCGCATCAGCATACTGATCCCAAAACGGATGGTATAAGGTTTATCAGATTCCATCCACCTGTAAACTTCCCTGATAAATACATCTTTATGTTTCTTCACAATTTTAAGAGTCAGCATATCACAGGTCGCCCAGTTATCAACAAACGGCAGAAAACGTTCCAATTCCCTTCACTTATAGTCATTCCCGGCTTTCATTTCATGCCGGAACCTGTCTTTTATCATACCATATTTCATGACCCTTGTCCTGCTGCCGGGCGAAAACTTCTGTGCATTTCTTATATAATCGTACCATAATTGGTATTTTTTACTTTATTTAACAAGATTTTCATGAATTAAATCACTCCATCCGTTGAAATTCAGAGTTTTTTTCAGTATAATTGGCTGTAGACAATTGTGAAAAAGATATCCAGGGAATTATCGTGGTATATCTGGTCACGGTCATTAAAGGAGGAATATGATTATGGCAACATGGAAAAATCTGGATACCCTTGCTTCTTTCAGTGAACTCAATAACCTGAAAGGTCATGTAAACATTGCTGAGGCAATGTCCGGCGAGCAGGGTGCAGAACGTGTAAAGAAGTACAGCGCACCGATGGCAGCAGGTCTGGCTTACAATTATGCAGCCAAGGAAGTAGACGAGACTGTTCTTGGCGCACTTTCCAAACTGGCTGAGGAAGCTCAGTTAACTGAGAAATTTGAGGAGTTATACAACGGCGCAGTGATCAACACAGGCGAGAAACGTATGGTCCTTCACCATCTTGCACGTACACAGCTTGGAAATCCTGTTGTTGTTGACGGCGTGGACAAGCGTGAATTTTACCTTGCACAGCAGAAAAAAGCTGCTGATTTTGCAGATAAGGTACATTCCGGTGAGATCAAAAATGAGAACGGTGAGAAATTCACAACTGTTGTACAGATCGGTATCGGCGGAAGTGACCTTGGACCACGTGCATTATATATCGCACTTGAGAACTGGGCAAAAGCTAACAACACATTCAAGATGGAAGCGAAATTCATCAGCAACGTAGACCCTGATGATGCAGCTGCTGTTCTTGCATCTGTAGATCTTGCTCATTCCCTTTTCATCGTTGTATCCAAATCCGGTACAACACTTGAGACTCTGACAAACGAGGCCTTTGTAAAAGATGCCCTCACAAAAGCAGGTCTTAACCCATCCAAACATATGCTTGCAGTAACAAGTGAGACTTCTCCTCTTGCAAAGAGCGATGAATATCTTACTGCTATTTTCATGGATGACTATATCGGCGGACGTTACTCTTCTGTATCCGGTGTAGGCGGTGCAATTCTTTCCCTTGCCTTCGGACCGGATGTATTCGCAGCAATCCTTGACGGAGCTGCCGAGGAAGATAAACTTGCAACAAACAAGAACATTCTTGAGAACCCGGATATGCTGGATGCCCTGATCGGAGTTTACGAGAGAAACGTACAGGGATATCCTTCTACTGCTGTTTTACCTTACTCCCAGGCATTAAGCCGTTTCCCTGCACATCTTCAGCAGTGTGATATGGAGTCCAACGGTAAATCCGTAAACCGTTTCGGTGAGCCTGTTGATTATGTGACAGGACCAGTCATCTTCGGTGAGCCAGGAACAAACGGACAGCATTCTTTCTATCAGCTTCTCCACCAGGGAACCAACATCGTTCCGCTTCAGTTCATCGGCTTTAAGAAGAGCCAGCTTGGTGTTGATGTTGATATCGAGAACAGCACAAGCCAGCAGAAACTCTGCGCAAACGTTGCTGCTCAGATCGTAGCTTTTGCCTGCGGTAAGAAAGATGAGAACCTGAACAAGAACTTCAAGGGCGGCCGTCCTTCCAGCATCATTGTTGGTGAGGAGCTTACACCGAAGGCTCTTGGTGCACTTCTTGCTCACTTCGAGAACAAGATCATGTTCCAGGGATTTGTATGGAACCTGAACAGCTTTGACCAGGAGGGCGTACAGCTTGGTAAAGTCCTTGCAAAACGTGTTCTTGCTCATGATACAGACGGAGCGCTGAAAGTTTACAGTGATCTTCTTGACATCTGATAAGCAGATAGATACCGTCCCGGGAAACGGTTTTTCGGGACGGTTTTTCTGTATATGTGACCTTAACTGGGAAAGGAATTCATAAATATGCAGCAGATAAAAATGATAGGACTTGATCTGGACGGAACTCTTTTAAATACTAAAAAAGAGCTTACCGAACATACCAGACGTGTTCTCAGGGAAGCTATTGATGCAGGAATCCTTGTTCTGATGGCTACCGGCAGGCCATATACCGGCATCCCGGAAGAACTGAGGAATTTTCCGGGGATCCACTACGCTCTCACTTCCAATGGTGCCAGAGTTCTTGATACCGATCATAATAAATTACTTATCGAGCAGCTTCTTCCTATGGAAAGTGCAAAAAAAGCTCTCCGTATCTTCGAAAAATACGATACATTAAGTGAAATCTATTTTGACGGGCAGGGATATGCAGATGCTGCCAAGCTTGACAACGTAGGAAAATATCACCACGACCCTAATATGTGGGATTATGTGAGAACTACCCGTATTGCAGTTCCTGACATCTGGGATGTGATCGCAAAGGAAAACCGCAATATGGATAAAGTGCAGGCACTTTTTGCCAACCTGGATGAGCGGGCAGCTGCCTGGAAGGAATTAAGCGAAATAAAAGAGCTGGAGCTTGTAGGTTCTCTAAGCTATAACATCGAGATCAATGCAACAGGTGTCAACAAAGGAACTGCCCTTGTTGCACTGGGCGAAATGCTGGGAATCCCAAGAGAATCCATTATGGCATGCGGAGACGGCGACAACGATGTTCATCTTCTCCGGGAAGTTGGTTTCGGCGTAGCCATGGCCAATGCACAGCCGCAGGTAAAAGATGCGGCGGATTATATTACCTCTTCTAATGATGAAGATGGTGTTGCATGCGCAATTGAAAAATTTGCCTTGCATCGATAAGCTCTTATCAAAAAAACTCTCAGAGAGGATTGGCCATCTCTGGGAGTTTTTTACGTTTTAAGATTTCTTTTCATTAACTTTCTGATGTCTGCGCAGGGCTGTGCTGAACCATTCCATCCCCGCTTCCGATTCCTGACGGGATATCTTTTTTCCAGCTAAGGAGCAGTGCGGAATTGATGATTACCAGAACGGAACCTGCATTGTGTACCAGTGCTCCTACTACCGGATTCAGAATACCGGTGATGGCCAGTACAATGGCAAGGAAATTTAAGCTCAGTGAAAATGTAAGATTGCATTTGATCGTTACCATCATTCGTTTGGACAGTGCGATCAGATGCGGAAGTTCTTTTACTTCATCATCTACAAGCGCAATATCTGCAGCATCTACTGCAATGTCACTTCCTACTTTACCCATGGCGATTCCCACATCTGCTTTTTTCAGTGCAGGAGCATCGTTGACTCCATCTCCGATCATGCAGACACTTTCATTCTGCTGCTGGTATCTGGTGATCCAGTTCAGTTTATCTTCCGGCAGACAGTTGGAATGCACTTCCCGGATATGGAGCTGTCCGGCAATCGCTGTAGCTGCATTTCCGTTATCTCCTGTAAGAAGTACAGGTTTCACTTTCAGAGTTTCCAGTTTATTGATCATGGAGATACTTTCTTCACGGATGGTATCTGCCAGTGCCAGGTATCCGGCAAATTTGTAATTCAGGGCAGTATAGATCACTGTACAGCCGCGGTTCAGCTGCTTCTCGATCTCCGGTTTAATATCCTCCGGGACAAAAATCTCCGCTTCTTCCATCATTGCCGCATTTCCGGCCAGGATCAGTTTCTCATCCACTTCACAGGAAACACCACGTCCCGGAATCATCTTAAATGTTCCGCAAGGCATGAGTTTTTCTTTATATGTCTCTTTATAGCAGTCTACAACAGCTTTTCCAAGAGGATGTTCGGACATACGCTCTGCTGCTGCACACAGGGCAAATAATTTTTCTTCAGAATATTCGGGCAGAGTGCTTCTGATCTCAACTACTTTCGGTGTTCCATGAGTCAGTGTTCCGGTCTTGTCAAACGTGATCCTGGATACCTTGGCCAGACGTTCCAGGGCATCTCCTTCACGTACCAGAAAACCATGTTTGGTAGCGTTTCCGATTGCTGCCATAATAGCAGTCGGGGTTGCAAGTACAAGTGCACATGGACAGAACACAACAAGGATCGTAACTGCACGGATGATCTCTCCGGAAAGAATCCAGGTAAGTGCTGCTGCAGTCAGTGCAATGATCACGATCCAGGTAGCCCACCGGTCTGCTATGCCTACGATCTTGGCTTTTCCAGCATCTGCTGACTGTACCAGACGGATCATACGCTGGATGGAACTATCCTCTCCTACCTTGGTAGCTTTCATCTCAAAAGTTCCGAACTGGTTCATGGTTCCGGATGCAACCACATCCCCTGCAGTCTTATCTACAGGAAGAGATTCTCCTGTCATAACTGCCTGATTTACAGAAGTCTGTCCGGAAAGGATTATTCCATCTACGGGAATCGTTTCACCTGGAAGAACTCTTAAGATCTGACCGATCTGTACTTTCTCAGATGGGATTATCTCTTCTTTCTCTCCGTCTACTACTCTGGCGGTCTGTGGTGTCAGGTGTACCAG
Organism: Eggerthellaceae bacterium; assembly: GCA_963598855.1. Taxonomy (GTDB): domain Bacteria; phylum Bacillota; class Clostridia; order Lachnospirales; family Lachnospiraceae; genus Blautia_A. The sequence continues at coordinate 609 of CAVBVT010000152.1, read as the reverse complement.
TTTCTCAATTCCTGCACGCGCTCTAGCAACTGTAACCTCCTCCAGAAGTCCTCCAAGCTGCATAATAAAAGCAACCTCACCTGCTGCAAAATCTTCTCCGATCAGCACAGATGCGATTAGTGCCAGGGAAACCAGCACATCTGCCTTGATATCAAACTCTGTCACAAGACCGATCACAGCTTCCAGGATAATCGGGATTCCGCAGAGGATAATAGATACCCATGCAATATCAAACGGCAGCGGTACTACATCAAAGATGCTGAGCAGCAGCGCAATTCCTGAGATTACAAGGAATGTGATATCCTTCTTCATTCCGCCGATTTCCAGGACTCCTTCCAGTTTTTTCATTAATTCTTTCATAATATCTTCGCCTCCTATACCCTACCCGGTATAGGTTTATTATACCCATAGGGGTATAGGTTGTCAAGAGTTAAAAATAAAATAGGACTAACTTTTAATACAGATACTTTAACTCAAGAAGTAAAGCGGACATTCGGATTTACACAGTAATAATATTATGATTAGGGTGTCAAAAGGTACGCCTCATGAACCTTGAAAATTTCATATAAACCAACAAATCATCCTCTATAGATGGTATAATAGTCTCAG
>CAVBVT010000151.1:0-5547 GCA_963598855.1 Eggerthellaceae bacterium | reverse complement strand
TTTAAAACAGCTCATTCGTCAGCAAGTCTACCATTTATAAAGTTGTAAACTGGTATTATATTATATACATTTATTCTGCTGTAGATCCAGGCCTGTTGTTACTAGTACAGCGAATATTAAGTAAACGCTATATTGACTTGTCTGATTTTTCATATGCGGCGTTGTCGTCAATCGCCGTAGCCACCGTCATTTTTTCAAATTCTGGGAACAAATACATGAAAAACGGGCAATCATTCAATGCTTAATTTCCATCTTACACCTGTAATATTCATTCCCTAACAGCATTTTCACTCCCTAAACCTTTAATTTTGCTCATCTGGGAACATGTATGAGTGAAAAATCTCAGCTCATATCTGCATGTTCCAGCTTAAGCAGTGAAATTTTTTTATCAATTCCTCCGGCATATCCAGTGAGACTTCCATTTGTGCCCACTACACGATGACATGGAATAATAATAGAAATTTCATTATGTCCAACTGCACCGCCAACCGCCTGGGCAGACATCCAGGAAGTATTTTTTCTTTCAGCTATTTTACTGGCAATTTCTCCATACGTGATCGTTTGTCCGTAAGGAATTTCTAATAAAATCTGCCATACGGCCTGTCTGAATGTTGATCCTGCAGGATGAAGAGGAGGTGTAAATGTTGGCTCTTCACCGGAGAAATAGATATTCAGCCATTTTTTTGCCTCTGCAAGAATTTCCGTTTCCTGTGAAATTTTATCATCCGGAAGTGTATTAGCAAAATATTTCTGCCCTTCAAACCATAAACCTGTAAGTCCAATTTCGTCCGCAGCAAGCAAAATTTTCCCTAATGGTGATTTATATTCGCATGTGTATACCATATTTTTTACTCCTTTTTTACTGTCGGTGTTACAATAATATCTTTCTATTATGTAAAAAAGCTGAGAACACAGCAAGGCATTCTCCGCATATGATTCTTTTTCAGCCGGATCTGTCCTTCGTAATCTTTTAATGCTTTTAATACGGTATTGGATAGTATCAGGATCACCGGAATATTGATCAGTACCACTACCAGCAGGGATATCAGAATGTATACAATTCCCATAAATGGCACTAAAGTAGATGTTACTTTCACAATTCTGTTGCCGCCGCCCAGCAGACACCATCCTGTTACCAGTGCCAGAATTCCTCCAATAATCCATGGAGTAATATCCGCATTATGGCAGGGCAGGATGTCGTGTACTGTGCCATTTCTGGTGATGCGCTGCCCCAAATTGCAGAGAATATTGTTGTTGCCATGACAGAAAGCAGTGTAAATCGGCTGATTTTCATGGGTGCTGTAGGTATTTACAACGAGATCCCTGTTGAAATTGACGGTGAAGACAATCTGGACAATGAACCTGCACAGATTCCATACCGCAAGGCTGTGGATATTATAGAAGCAAGTAATCTAAATTACACAATTCTTCGTCCCGGTTATTTACGCGATGGTAACGAGGACGATTTTGTTCTTACCATCAAAGGGGGAAGTAGCAAAGGGCTACATCACGCCAATTCCTGCACTGGTGAAATTTGCAGTGAAAATTATTCTGGATGATGGTCTTTATTCAAGAGAAAGTGTCAGCATTACACGTGATGCTGCAAAAGACATATCTTAATTATGTTCTGGGGCAGAGTCATTGCCCCAGAACAACTTATTTTGTCATTCCATATTTTTATTTTTCCATAATTTCAATCGTACATTCATGCTTTTTAGTTTTCTTATTATAATTGATGCCAACTAACAGTAAATATCCCAGCCAGTGCCAAGGTAATATACAGTAAAAACGCAAGAATAAATAAAACGCCCATAAGAACAGCCCACATAATCATAATTTTATCCCTTCTTTTCTGTTATACTATGTCACATTATACAGGAAAAAATAGAGACTGTATACTTATATAACGTCTCAGATTTCGGTGATTTTTGTACTATCTCAGTTTATCCATATCAAAAACTTATAATTATAATGCAATATTGCTATTTTACGTATCTTTCCTGCTGTGATAGGATATGGACGGTTAAAAAAATAACAAACCACTTACATAACACAACGCATAAGATTAACCACAAAAAAGAAAGAGGTAAGAAAATGGAAGACAACAAATTATGTCTGGAAAAGCAGCCTTTGAATCAGGAAATGCTTGACAAGATCGATGCTTACTGGCGTGCTGCCAACTATCTGTCTGCAGGACAGCTTTATCTTCTTGATAATCCGCTCCTTCGCGAGCCGCTGACAATGGATCAGATCAAGAAAAAAATTGTTGGCCACTGGGGAACCGTACCAGGACAGAACTTCGTTTATGCACACTGCAACCGTGTTATCAAACGTTATGACCTGGATATGATCCTTCTTTCCGGTCCTGGACATGGCGGAAACTTCATGATCGCAAACACTTATCTGGAAGGCTCCTACAGCGAGGTATATCCGAACATCAGCCAGGATGAGGAAGGCATGAAGAAAATGTTCAAGCAGTTCTCCTTCCCATGCGGAGTTCCGAGCCACTGTGCTCCGGAGACACCTGGTTCCATCAATGAGGGTGGCGAGCTTGGTTATTCCATCGCTCATGCTTTTGGATCTGTTTTTGATAACCCGGATCTTATCGCAACAACAGTTGTCGGTGACGGTGAGGCTGAGACTGGCCCGCTTGCAACATCCTGGCAGTCCAACAAATTCCTGAATCCTATCACAGACGGCGCTGTACTTCCGATTCTTCACTTAAATGGATATAAGATCAGCAACCCGACGATCTTCTCCCGTCTTTCTCATGAAGAGCTTGAGTGCTTCTTCAAGGGCTGCGGCTGGAAACCATACTTTGTTGAGGGCGACGATCCGATGACAATGCACAGAAAAATGGCTGAAACCATGGATACTGTAATTGAGGAGATCAAAGCGATCCAGAAAAACGCACGTGACAACAATGATCCGGAGCGTCCTGTATGGCCAATGATCATCCTTCGTACTCCTAAGGGATGGACAGGTCCAAAGGTTGTTGACGGACTTCAGATCGAGGGATCTTTCCGTGCTCATCAGGTTCCGATCTCCATGGAAAAACCGGAGCATCTTGAACTTCTGAAAGAATGGCTGAAAAGCTACCGTCCGGAGGAACTGTTTGATGAAAACGGCCGTCTAATCCCGGAGCTTGCTGAACTGGCTCCTAAGGGAAATGCACGTCTTGGTGCCAACCCGCACGCAAACGGCGGTCTTCTTCTGAAAGATCTTCGTCTCCCGGATTTCCGTGAATACGGCATTGATGTTCAGCCTGGAAAAACAAAAGCTCAGGATATGATCGAACTTGGCGGATACATCCGCGATATCTTCAAACTGAATGAGGAGAATAAAAACTTCCGTATCTTTGGACCGGATGAAAGTATGTCCAACCGTCTGTACAAAGTATTCGAGTACCAGAAACGTGACTGGAATGCAGAGATGCTTGACACTGACGATTGCCTTGCAAGGGACGGACGTATCATGGACAGTATGCTCAGCGAGCATATGTGCGAGGGATGGCTGGAAGGATACCTTCTTACAGGCCGTCACGGATTCTTTGCAAGTTATGAGGCATTTATCCGTATCGTTGACTCCATGGCAGCTCAGCATGCAAAATGGCTGAAAGTCTGCAACCAGCTTTCCTGGAGACAGCCGATCGCTTCCTTAAACTTTATCCTGACATCCAACGTATGGCAGCAGGATCACAACGGATTTACACATCAGGACCCGGGATTTTTGGATCACATTGCAAACAAAAAAGCAGATGTGGTACGTATGTATCTCCCGCCAGACGCGAACTGCTTACTCTCCTGCTTTGACCACTGCATCAAGAGTAAGAACTATGTCAATGCGATCGTAGCTTCCAAACATCCAAGCTGCCAGTGGCTGACTATGGAGCAGGCTGTTAAACACTGCACACAGGGTATCGGTATCTGGGAGTGGGCAAGCAATGACTGCGGCGAGGAGCCGGATGTTGTTATGGCCTGCTGCGGTGATACTCCTACTCTTGAGATCATGGCTGCTGTTACCATCCTTCGTGATGAGATGCCAGAACTTAAAATCCGTGTTGTAAACGTTGTCGACCTGTTCAAACTGGAGTCCGACCACAAACATCCGCACGGCTTAAGTGATGCAGAGTACGATGCGATCTTCACAAAAGACAAACCGGTGATCTTCGCATTCCACGGATATCCGACTCTGATCCACGAGCTTACTTATGAGCGTCATAACCACAACATCTCTGTTCATGGATATCAGGAGGAGGGTACTATCACTACTCCATTCGATATGCGTGTTCAGAACCAGATCGACCGTTTCAACCTGGTAAAAGATGTTATCATGCATCTTCCGCAGCTTGGCAACAAAGGTTCCTTCTTAATCCAGAAGATGAACGACAAGCTTGTTGAGCACAAACAGTATATTGCTGAGTATGGCCAGGATCTTGAGGAGATCAGAAACTGGGAGTGGCATAAATAAATCGTATCTTCAGAATCTGTATTTACTAATCATATAAAACCGGGCAGGCACAGGGATAAGTTCTGTGTCTGCCCGGTTTTCGCAGTAAAATAATAAAATATGTTGGATTACTGAAACTTTTCCGCTTCTCTTTCCGTAAGAAATTTCTGAAATGCTTTGGATGCGATGCTCTGGGGATATTCCGTGTCATGGATCACCAGGATGTTTCGTTCCGGTAATGCTTCTTTCACATGGATTTCAAAAACTTTTCCGGATTCCAGGTCATCCTGGGCAAATTCTCTTGGGATAAATCCGATTCCCAGATTGTAGCGGACAGCCGGAAGGATCATATCAGTTGTGGCCAACTCTACATCCGGAGAAAACTGCAGCCCGTTCTGTTCGAAATAGGAATCTAGGAATTTCCTGGTGATCGCTTCCGCTGTCAGACTGATCCAGGGACAGGTGGAAAGTTCTCCAAGAGAGCGTTCTCTGCTTTTCAGTTTTTCAAATCTGCTTCCTCCGATCAGGATATCCCTGTATTTTTTTACGACTTTCATTTTTAACGGATTTGTTACCTGCAAAGAAGCTGACACAATAGCCAGATCAACTTTTCCTTCTTTCAGGGCATTTACGGAATCAGTTGTACTGTTATTCAGGATCTTGAAATGCACATTTGGGTACAAAATATTAAAATCCCGGACTGCTTCGAACAGGTAACAATGGAGAGCTGTCTCAGTTGCGCTGATATAGATGGTTCCGTTTTCCAGGCTGATCAGATTGCTGAGATTGTTTTCCCCTTTGAAGAACTGCGCGCATCCGGCAGATACATATTCGTAAAAAATACTCCCTTCCGGAGTCAGCTTCATTCCGCTTTTGCTTCGGATAAATAATCGGCAGCCAAGAATATTTTCCAGGTTATGGATCGTTCTCGTGACAGCAGGCTGGCTGGTTTTTAAGACGGATGCTGCTTTTGTGAGATTTTCGTATTTTGCTACATAGTAGAATACTTTATAGTGTTCAAAATTTGTGTTCATTATACTCCCTTCTTATGTCAGTACTTTTATAGTTTATTTATATAATGACTTTTTTTTTAATTAC
>CAVBVT010000150.1:0-5585 GCA_963598855.1 Eggerthellaceae bacterium | reverse complement strand
CCATTTCCGGTGTATTGATATGATTATTGATCATGCAAAAGCACCATTGACAGAAAAATTTATCAAGAAACTACATCTGACTCTGAAAAATGGCACCAGCGATTCCAGAAAGGATTGGTTTATTGTTGGTGATTATAAGAAACTGCCAAATGAAGTCGGCGGTATGGAGACTGCACTTCCAGAAGAAGTTGCGGATAAGATGAAAAAATTGCTGTCGGAGTACAATAGTAAAGAAGAAAAGACCTTTGAAGATATTCTGGATTTTCATGTAAGGTTTGAACGTATTCATCCGTTTCAGGATGGCAATGGTCGTGTGGGACGATTGATTATGTTCAAAGAATGTCTGAAGTATAATATCGTTCCGTTCATTATCGAGGATAATTTAAAAATGTTTTATTATAGAGGCTTGAAGGAATGGAACAATGAAAAAGGGTATCTGATTGACACTTGCCTGACAGCGCAAGATAGATATAAAGCATACTTGGATTATTTTAGAATAGCATATTAACATATTAAGAAAAAAAGGGTATTCCGTCCGAAATCTGAAGTACATGGAAAAATTTGCCATCTGCTTTTACGATAGAAAAATTGTGCAAGAGGTACTTGCACAATTTGCGAGGATTAAATAAACCTGGTTTAAAAATGTCAAGCGAATATTCGCAATTGAAGCAGGGGACTTACTTGATTTGGTTAAAATAAGGATACCGGAATCTCGTTGACTTTATATCAGAGTAAGGATGAAAATGAGTAAAAATGAAGAAAATTACAATGCCATGAAATGCGGATAAAACTTTGCAAAATACGGCATTTCACTGAAAGTTGAGAGGAGAATAAAAACAATGATAAAAGTAGCTTTTTGCTGCCACGGCAATATTTGCAGATCAACTCTTGCTGAGAGCGTTTTTACCTACAAAGTAAAACGTCTGGGTCTGGCAGATCAGTTTATTATTGACAGTTTTGCAACAAGCAGAGAGGAAATCGGCAATCCGCCGCACAGAGGAACAGTAAACAAGTTAAGAGAAGTAGGTATTCCGTTAGTGCCTCACAGAGCCAAGCAAATAACATGGGCAGATTACAGTAATTTTGATTATATTATCGGCATGGATTCTGCAAATATCCGTAATCTTAACAGAATGCTGAAAAATGATCCGGAAGGTAAGATATATAAGTTTCTTGCATTTGCAGGTTCTGGAAGGGATATTGCGGATCCCTGGTATACAGGAAATTTTGATGCGACTTATGAAGATGTTCTGGAAGGTTGTGAGGGATTTCTGAAATATTTGGAAGAACAGGGAGAAATTCGGCACTGAGATTCCCATATCAGACACAGACCCAAAATAACAGAATAAATGTGACAGTAAAGAGCAGCTTTCGGCTGCTTTTTCTGTCGATGAAAACTTCTTTACAAATGCGAAAATATCTTTTATACTGTTCCATACAGCAGACAACTCAACTCAGCAGAAAACATCTATTTTCTGCATGGAAAAATCTTTTACAGATTTATTAATTCAATTCAATCAAAGACTGTGCATTATTTGATACAACGTACAGTCATCTATCTTATCATGGACATTCGTCCGCACGTTTCACAGAAAGGGAATCAGAATATGGAAAATGGATATGAAACTTTTGTTACGGATCTGAGAAAACTTCTTCTTGCTGCCATGGATCTTGAGGAAGGGGAAATTTATTTTGCCAGGAAGGGAGAGATGTATGGCTGCACAGGGGACAGGCTTTTTGTGGAGTGTGGGCCTGTTGACAAAACACGCCAGGTCTGCGGGCTGCATACAGAAGAACTTTATGAGAGATACTGCCAGGAACGCAAACTGGAGAACATTATTCACGATTGTATCCGGGAGATTAAGAATGCAAGGGAGACCTGCGTAGTCTGTGACGTTGAAGATCTGGATAATTATGAGAAAATAAAAGGAAGACTTTTTATCCGGCTGCTTAATGCAGACAGGAACAGAGATGTTCTGAAAGATACGATCTATCATCAGGTAGGAGATATTGCCCTTGTTCTCTATTATCTTGCAGGGGAAAAAGAAGGCTATATTCTAAGTACGAAAGTTAAAGAAAATTTTCTGAAAAAGTGGGGAAGGGACAGAGAGGTTGTTTTTGAGTCAGCTCTTGTGAATACTTATTTTATCAGCCCGCCAAGGATCTATCACTGGGAAAAAATGCTCTTTGATAAAGAATACTCAGGTGACAATTTCATGGATCTTCTAAGCCTATATAAGCCAAACAGGGGCATTTCCGGAAATTGTTTAAGTACAGAGAAACGTACCAATGGGGCAGCTGCGATCTTTCTTCCGGGAGTGGCCAGGCGGCTGGCAGAACTTCTGGAATCGGATTTATATCTGGTATTTACCAGTATCCATGAAGTAATGGTCCACAGTACAGATGTTGTTTATCCTGAGGATCTGAAAGGTGTTCTTCTGGATACAGTTAAGAAGGCGACACCAAAAGAAGATTATCTGACTTCGTCGATTTACCGTTACAGCAGACTGACCGGAGAATTTACAGTAGAAGTAAAGTAATCTCGCAGATCTGACAGGAGAAAAAAGAGAAAGAACCGGATTAAATTCCAGTGTATAAACAATGAAATTTTGTTCCGGTTCTTTCTATATAATAATATGTATTTAACCGAATTAACTGCGAAGCAGATATTCGGTCTGGACTTGCCTGCCTATAAAATTTCTCTAGCTGAGCAGTGCAGAATCGTTGGAAAATTCCTCACCGCTTGCTTCCTCGAATTTATCAAGAAGATCTTTTACAGTAAGCTTCTTTTTCTCTTCGCCCTGGATATCCAGGATGATCTTTCCTTCCCACATCATGATCAGGCGGTTACCGTGGGTGATAGCATCACGCATATTGTGAGTGATCATCATGGTTGTGAGGTGATCACGGTTTACGATCATATCTGTGATCTCAAGAACTTTGGCAGCAGTTTTCGGGTCAAGAGCAGCTGTGTGCTCATCCAGAAGAAGCAGCTGTGGTTTCTTCAAAGTGGCCATAAGAAGCGTCAGGGCCTGACGCTGTCCGCCAGAGAGAAGGCCTACTTTTGAAGTAAGACGATCCTCAAGGCCAAGACCAAGGATCTTCAGAAGTTCATGATACTCTTCACGTTCCTGACGGGTGATGCCCGGACGGAGAAGACGGGATTTACCGCGGCGTTTTGCAAGAGCGAGATTCTCTTCAATGCCCATGGTAGCAGCAGTTCCTGTCATAGGATCCTGGAATACGCGGCCAAGATAAGCAGCTCTCTTATATTCGGAAAGTTTTGTAACATCAGTTCCTCCGATGATGATCTTTCCGGAATCTACAGGCCAGGCACCTGCAACTGCATTCAGCATGGTAGATTTACCGGCACCGTTACCACCGATAACTGTGACAAAATCGCCTTCATTCAGGTGAAGGTTCACGCCGTTTAAGGCAACCTTTTCATTGATGGTGCCTGGATTAAATGTTTTGTGGATATCTTTTAATTCCAGCATGATTATTTACCTCCCTGTTTGGCTTTTGTGAAATATTTGCCTTTCCAGTACGGGAAAGCAAGGAACAGTGCAACAACAAGAGCAGAAAGCATTTTCAGAAGGTCTGTGTCGATTCCCATCCAGATGACTACCTGAAGTACCAGATAATAGAGAATGGAACCAAATACAACACTTAAAAGCTTCAGTGCAAAGTTGCGGAAAATACGGCTGAAGATCGCTTCTCCAATGATAACTGCGGCAAGACCGATAACGATGGAACCACGTCCCATGTTGATATCGGCGAAGCCCTGATACTGGGTAAGAAGAGCACCGGCAAGAGCAACCAGTCCGTTGGAAAGCATCAGGCCAAGAACCTTGTTGCGGTCTGTATTGATACCCTGTGCACGGGACATGCTCGGGTTGCATCCGGTCGCACGTAAGGAGCAGCCAAGTTCTGTTCCAAAGAACCAGTAGAGAATTGCGATCAGGATCACGATCATTATTGCTACAATAAAAAGTGTGTTCTGTGTCAGTGCAACACCTTTAACACGGCGAAGGGAAACAAGCAGGTTGTACTTATCCACATTGATCGCCTGGTTTGCTTTTCCCATAATCTTAAGGTTTACAGAGTAAAGGGAAAGCTGTGTCAGGATTCCGGCAAGGATGGCCGGGATTCCCATAAAAGTGTGGAAGATGCCGGTGGCAAGTCCTGCCAGAAGACCGGCTCCTGTTGCTGCCAGCATGGACACCCATACATTATGTCCGCTGAGCATCATCATAATACATACGGCACCGCCAGTACATAAAGTTCCGTCTACAGTAAGATCCGCAATATCCAGGATACGGAACGTAATGTATACGCCGATTGCCATGATTCCCCAGATAAGCCCCTGCGCGGCAGCTCCCGGGAGTGCAGTGATTAAACCCATTATCTGCATATAAAATTTCCTCCTCTATTTTATGCGCGAACAGCGAGAAGGGAAGTTCCCTTCTCGCTGTATCCGTGCATAACAGGTTTTTTACTGATTATTCAGCTGTTTCTTCTGTTGCAATTGCTTCGTATCCGTCTGGTACTTCGATTCCCAGCTCATCACAGATGTCTTTGTTGTATTCTTTTGTGAATTTAGGTGCATACTCGATAGCCATCTTGGAGATGTCCTCGCCATCCTGGAGAATGCTGACTGCCATCTCACCTGTCTTGTATCCAAGATCATAGTAGCTGATGGAAAGTGTTGCAACACCGCATCCCTGGCAGATACCTTCCTCACCGGCGATTACCGGAACTTTCTCCGGAAGGCAGATGTTGTTGATGATCTCTGTATTGGAAGCGACTGTGTTATCTGTCGGTACATAGATTACATCGCTGTCGCTTGCAGCAGTTGTAACAACAGATGAGAGATCGTTGGAATCAGAGAATGCGTAATATTCACATGTATATCCAAGTTTCTCAAGTGCATCTTTAACAGTGTCGACCTGATACTGTGAGTTAGGCTCTGCAGAGCAGTAGAGAAGTCCCACATTCTTGGCATCAGGGAAAAGTTCATGAAGCATATCAGCCTGCTCATCAAGTGGAGCAAGGTCAGATGTACCGGAAATGTTTCCGCCTACAGTTCCATCGAAATCATCGATACCAAGAGCAACACCGTATTCAGTAACAGCTGTTCCAAGGATCGGGATATCAGAAGTTCCTGCTGCTGCAGCCTGAAGAGATGCAGTTGCATTGGCAAGGATCAGGTCAGCTCCCTCAGAAACAAAGCTGTTGATGATAGTGGAACAAGTGTTGGAATCACCCTGAGCATTCTGCTCGTCGAATTTTACGGAATCGCCCATCTTCTCAGTGATGGCATCTTCGAAACCTTTTGTTGCTGCATCCAGTGCATCATGCTGAACCAGCTGGCAGATGCCGATGGTGTAAGTTTTTTCTTCTTTCGCACTTACGGTAGCTGCACAAGTTCCTGTTACAAGAGCAGCTGCAAGTACAGCTGTTAAGACGCGCTTTTTCATATTGTTTTCCTCCTCGCGATATGGCTACGCTCTTTTTTTCGACTGGCGCAACCCTGATTGTGTTAGTATAACGCTTTAACGCTTAAAAGTCAAGAAGAATTAACG
>CAVBVT010000149.1:2866-5589 GCA_963598855.1 Eggerthellaceae bacterium | reverse complement strand
CCTGTAAGATGGTTCTTTCCACTGGAATAACGCTTGGCAATATTTCTGGAAGCTACCAGAATATCATTTTCAAAATTGTGGGCACTTTTCAGATATTTGTTTTTTTCTGCATAATCATAGGCAATTCCGTCCAGAAGAGAAACACCCGGAATCCACAGAGCTTCTGCCTGAAAAAGTTCTATAAAGTTGCGGATGATGACCATGTTGGGAACGATCAGGGAGGCATATTCCGGCTCCAGGCCCATGGATTCCGCAAGATCATAATCCGACATATTTACGATAGAGTCATACTTTTTCAGAAATTCCGTCTTTGTGATCATATTCTCCCCGGATTTCTCCTGGAATATGGTATCTGTGAGAAAATCTCCCATCAGGATCAGATTGGAGATTTCTTTATCCTTCAGATAAAGTCTCTGAAAACTCATGAGATCGTTGCGGATAAATTCTTCTACCAGCCTGTCATAGTGCGGAGTTGTTTTCTCCAGGTCTTTCAGACGCTGGCGGATACGGAGGCTTCCCATACGGATACTCTGTGTCAGTACCAGCGCATCCTTATCAAAGAGCGATACCTGCAGGTTTCCGCCTCCGATATCCAGGATCGCCGTTCCTTTCTGAATGGCTTTTTTGAAGCCGGATTCAATGGCTGCAATGGACTTATAGCCCAGAAAATGCTGCTCCGCATTGCTTAAGATCTCCACTTTTATTCCGGTTCTCTGGTAGATCTGCTCCAGAATGATCATTGGATCTTTCAGTTCACGGAGCGAACTTGTTGCACACGCACGCCAGCTTTCCGCCCCAAAGTCAGCCATCATGCGTTTAAAATCGATCAGAATCTCGCAGAGTTCGTCCACAGTCTCCATCTCCAGACGTCCCGCCGTATAAGTTCCACGTCCCAGTTCCAGCTGGTAACGGACATCGTTGATCTCCTTAAAGCCGGTTCTCTTTGACATCTCAAAGATCTTCATACTGACTTCATAGGAGCCTATATCAATTGCCGCAAAGGTTGTCACAGCCATAGTTCATCATCCTTTCCCCCAATACATGGGCGGACTATTTCTTTTTTTCTTCCTCTGTTCCCACGATGTAATCAATAAACTGCTGAGCAGCACGTCCTGTCAGGCCGCCATGTGAGATCTCCCACTGATTTGCTTTGAGAAGAAGCTGATCTTCCGGCATGGTAACTCCATAGCGGGATGCCAGTGTGCGGACGATCTCCTGGAACTGTTTCTTGTCCGGCTTGCCAAAGTAGATGCGGACACCGAAACGATACACAAGGGAAAGCTTCTCCTGTACGGTATCAGAAGAATGCAGGTCATTATCATCTGCGATCTCCAGCTTATCAGTTGCGCGCTCACGTACAAGATTACGTCGGTTGCTTGTTGCATAGATCAGGACATTGTCCGGTTTCTTCTCAAGACCGCCCTCGATCACTGCTTTCAGATATTTATATTCGATCTCAAATTCCTCGAAGGAAAGATCATCCATATAAATGATAAAACGGTAATTACGGTTCTTGATCTGGGCGATCACCTCATTGAGATCCTGGAACTGATGCTTGTAGGCCTCAATGATACGGAGTCCCTGATCATAATACTGGTTCAGGATACCCTTGATACTGGAAGATTTACCGGTTCCGGCATCACCGAAGAGCAGACAGTTGTTCGCCTTTCTTCCCTGGACAAAAGCCTCTGTGTTGTCGATCAGCTTCTTCTTTGCGATCTCGTAGCCTACCAGATCATCGATCTTCACATGTGCAATCCTTGTGATCGGCTGGATTTCCACCTTGCCGTCCTCATCATGTCCGATACGGAACGCCTTATGAAGGCCAAGCTTGCCTACACCGAAATCTTTATAAAAGGCTACCATGTCATCCATGAATTCCTCAGTTGTGGAAGCGGCTGCCAGTGTCTTGCTCATCTGGCAGATACGGTCACGGATCCTTGTATTAAAGAGCTTGCTGTTCTCATCCGGTGTCTGGTAATCGCAGATCACTTTGCAGCATGCAGTTCCAAATATCTCATCAAAAACTGTGATATCGAAATCGTACACTTCCTTGAATATCTGGAAATCATTTTTTGCAAGGTCATTGATGCTGCCCTTGATGGCTCCGCGGATCTCGCTTGCCATACTGAACGCATTCTCATGATTTACCAGAAGAAATGTAAGATATGTATGCCAGATATTTCCGGAAAATCCGTACATTCCTGCCAGTTCCACCAGTCCGTTCACACACTGAAAAAACTGATTCTCTTTTGCCTTGAGAGCTTCCTCATTAAATTCATAAAGGTTGATAAGCTCTGCCATATTGTCCAGTATCTCACCGTCTGAAAAATTACGGTAAAGAATACATTCCTGAATTCTTGCCAACATAATAATCTAACTCCTCTGTATCTTAATAATTCCCAAGTACGCGGAGAACATTCGCCTCCGCCTCAATTCCTCTTAACGCATTCTCCACTGCGCTCTCCCCAAGTCTTCCTGTAAAATCAACGAAGAAACGGTATTCCCAGGATTTTCCGGGGATCGGACGGGACTCAATCTTTGTCATGTTCAGTCCGTTATAAATAATGTGAGAAAGCATATTGTAAAGTGTTCCGCTTGCATGCGGTAATTCAAAGCATACGCTGACTTTTGCAGCGCTCTTTTCGTATACAGGATGTGCGCTTACGATAATAAATCTTGTCACATTCTGATTGTTGTAGCAGATATTTTCTGCAAGGACG
>CAVBVT010000149.1:0-2856 GCA_963598855.1 Eggerthellaceae bacterium | reverse complement strand
TCATGAGGCAGCTCAAAGCAGATGCTGATCTTTCCGGCTTTTTCCTCATATTCCGGCTTTCTGCTTACAATGATGAAACGTGTGGAGTTCGCTTTTTCCCTGCAGATGTTTTCTGCCAGAACTTTCAGGCCAAATACCTCTCCTGCTTCACGGCTTGCGATAGCTGCAACGCTCTTGTCACCTGTCTCGCTGACCATCTTGGCTGCCCCTGCAGTATTCTCCACTTCTTTCTTTTTCCAGGATGGATGCTCCTCCAGAAATGCTTTGCACTGTGCAAGCCCCTGTGGATGGGAGCAGACTTTCGTAATATCGCCAAGTTCTGCATCCGGAAGTCCAAGAAGTACATGATCCACGCGGATGATCTGCTCGCCTACGATATAGAGCTTATATTCCATGAGAAGGTCGTAGATATCAGCCACAATACCTGCGGTGGAATTCTCAATGGGAAGCACTGCGTAGTCTGCCTTTCCATTGGTTACATCTTCCATGGCTGTACGCCATGTTTTTACATGGTAACTCTCGATCTTTTTGCCAAAGTACTGGCGCATGGCTGCATAGCTGTATGCGCCTTCCACGCCCTGAAAAACAACTGTGGCATTCTCAAGTGGAACGTGCTCTACAGTTGTGAAATTACGCTCTCCGTAGATTCCATGTTCTGTCAGAAGCTGGTACTGTCTCTTGCGGCTGATCGCCATGATCTGGCGGAAAAGTTCCTGCACGCCAAGGCTGTTGAACTCTCCGTGTGCCTTTTCTTTCAGCGTGTGGATCTTCTGGCTCTCACGGGCAGGGTCCAGAACCTGCTTGCCTGTCTTGATCTTATATTCAGCGACTTCTTCACTCACCTTCATTCGTTTCTCAAAGAGACGCACGATCTCGCTGTCGATCTCATCTATCTCGTCTCTGTATCTTTCCAAATCAGTCATTACTTCCTCCGTTATGTTTCTTGATAATTTCTGTCAGGTCTCCCAGAAATGCCAGGGAACCAAACGCAATGATCACATCCTCTGCTCCTGCCAGGCGGTAGGCTTCTGCCACCGCTGACTCGATATCGTCATATGGCCTTACATAGGAATGGAACTCCCTCACTGCATCTGCCAGTTCTTCCGGGGTCAGTGCCCTGGGATTATCAGGTGCTGCGATAGTCAGGATGGTATCTGCGTATTTCTCTGTTTTCTGGATGACTTTCCGGTAATCTTTATCACGGAACATTCCCATGATGTAGATGATCCTTCTGCCTTTAAAATATCTCTCAATGGATGCTGCCAGCATGTCTGCCGCAGCTGGATTATGGGCTCCGTCAACAACAAAATCCGGCTTCGTTCCAAGAAGCGCGAACCTTCCTGGCCAGGCGGTGTGTTTCAGTCCATCCTGTCTCTGCTCCAACGTTGTGGGATATCCCTGCTCATTCAGAATCTCCAGTGCCCGGAGTGCTGCCACTGCATTCTCCTTCTGGTATGCACCTGCCAGAGATATCGTGTACTTCTCTCCTTTATAAAGAAAAGTCTGTCCTGTCATGGATGCTTCCAGAACTTCCGCATCATCCCGGTCAGCTACCTCATATGGTACATTCTGTTCTTCACATACTCTTCGGATCACAGCTTCTGCTCCCGGCTGCTGCTTCACTGTTACCATATGACTGTCCGGCTTGATGATGCCGGCCTTTTTCTCTGCGATTTCACCAAGGGTATTTCCAAGAAATGCCGTATGATCCATACTGATGGATACCAGAATGGAAAGAACTGTCGTACGGATAATATTGGTGGCGTCCAGATCGCCGCCCATGCCAACTTCCATTAATACGAGATCGCATTTCTCATCCTGAAAATAAAGAAATGCGGCTGCTGTTTCAATCTCAAATACTGATGGATGCGGTTTGCCTTCCTTCACGATGTCGTCGATCACTTCCGCGATCCTTGTCACATATGCTGCAAATTTCTCTCTGCTGACAGGCTCTCCGTTTACTTCCATCCTCTCTCTGTAGGAATAGACAGCCGGAGAAATATATCTTCCGACACGATAGCCTGCACCTGATAAAGCGGAATACAGATATGCGATCACAGACCCTTTTCCGTTGGTTCCTGCCACATGAACGTATTTCAGCTCATCCTGCGGATCACCAAGACGCCTCATCAGTTCTCTCATATTATCCAGTCCCAGAACGATGCCTTTCTTCAGTTCTGCGGCTCTGATATAGGCGCGACTTTCTTCATAATTCATTGTCTGTTTCTCCTTCCGCGTGTGTTTCGTTCATTATAAACCACACGTATATTTTTTTCAAGGCAGGGGAGACTATTAAAGATGCTTTTCCACGTTAAATCTTCGTGAAAAATTTGCTTATGAGAAGGGGTTTTTGATATGCAAAAGAAGGATTTTTTTCTGTGCGGTTTTACAGGCTGGTGCCTGGAAATTTTCTGGACCGGACTGCACTCTCTTGCTGCCGGACATTTTACCATGATGGGAAAAACATCTCTTCTGATGTTTCCTGTGTACGGCCTTGCTGCCATCATCCGGCCTGCTTACCGTAAGCTTGCCCGTTTTCCGGTTATGATACGCGGAATTTTTTACAGCTACGGGATTTTTCTGGTGGAATTCTTAAGCGGTTCTTTTTTCCAGAAACTTCATATCTGCCCCTGGGATTATTCTCACGTTCCGCTGCAGTATAAAGGGGTGATCCGGCTGGACTATGCGCCCCTGTGGTTCATCACCGGACTCTTTTTTGAGTGGTTACTGCTCACTCGTGACCAGTAACACGCTTCGCGATGCACAGAATTTATGCCAACTGCATAAATTCGCGCGGTATGTCTCGGGTTTTCTGTGACCTCCGCTCACAAAAAACACCTCGCGGAATATTACCTG
>CAVBVT010000148.1:0-5714 GCA_963598855.1 Eggerthellaceae bacterium | reverse complement strand
CCTATATTGATTCTTCATACTACGATTTTGCCATCAATATTTCTCCCTGGTCACTGCAACTCTTTCAAAATGGATTTTCCAATGGTGCCTTCCGGCATTTTTACCCCGAAGTTCTCTGCAACAGAGGCACCGATCACCGCAAATGTATCCTGATCTTCCATGGCACCGGTCTCTTTCATTTTCTTTGAATATGCAAGAAACGGCACATATTCTCTGGTGTGATCCGTTCCTGTATAGGTCGGATCATTTCCGTGATCTGCCGTCAGGATCAGCAGATCATCCTCTCGCATCTCATCCATAAGATTTCCAAGACCTTTATCAAACTTCTCGATCTCATGTCCGTATCCTTCCGGATTTCTTCTGTGTCCCCACAGAGCATCGAAATCCACCAGGTTCACAAAACATAATCCATGAAAATCCTCTTTGCAGATCTCAACGGTCTGCTGCATACCATGCACAGAACTGTCCGAATGATAGGTCTTTGTAATTCCCTCGCCGCAGAAAATATCGTTGATCTTTCCAACACCGATCACATCAAGCCCTGCATCTTTTAAAGCGTTCAAGGCTGTTCTGCCAGTTGGTTTCAGTGCATAATCATGGCGGTTGCTGGTCCTTTTAAACTCGCTTTTTTTCTTTCCCACATAAGGTCTTGCAATGACTCTGCCGACTCTCCACTCATCTTTCATTGTCAGTTCTCTGGCAATCTCACAGCAACGATACAGATTCGCAAGGTCAAAAGTCTCCTCATTTCCGCAGATCTGCATTACAGAATCCGCAGACGTATAGACGATCATGGCGCCTGTATTGATTTCTTCCTCACCAAGTTCTTCAATAATTTCCGTACCGCTGGCACTCTTATTTCCGATCACACGTTTGCCGCATCTTTTCTCCAGTTCCTGGATCAGTTCCTTGGGAAATCCTGTCTCTGTAAAAGTAATAAACGGCTTCTTTGTATTGATCCCCATCATTTCCCAGTGTCCGGTCATGGTATCCTTACCATTGCTGGTTTCACTGATCCGCATATAACGGCCGATCGGGTTCTCCACGCCTTCCATCGTACCGCCTTTATGCAGGTTCAGCATTCCCAGTTTCTGAAGATTTGGAATATCCAGAGTTCCCATCTTGTCCAGGATATGTCCAAATGTATCTACACCCTTATCGCCAAATTTCTCAGAATCCGGCATTGCTCCAATTCCAAGAGAATCCAGAACGATCACAAATACTCTCTTATAAGTTTCCATAAGCACATTCCTTTCTGCCAAGCCATAGTCAGGCGGATAAAACCATCCGCATTCACTACGTAATTCTACACCAGATCAGGCCAGATTCGCCGGTCCGAATCCAAGCGGTAAAAGCTCCTTTAATGTAAAAATATCATATTTATCTTTGTTGACTGCCAGTATGATCTGAAAAGTTTTCGGATCACAGAACTCCATCATAACCTGTCTGCACACCCCACACGGTGCTGCATACTCAGTCAGAACTCCATCCTTACCGCCAACAATACAGATTGCCTGAAATTCCCTCACGCCTTCACTTACCGCCTTAAAAAATGCCGTTCTCTCCGCACAATTCGTTGGCGTATAGGCAGCATTTTCTATGTTGCATCCTGTATAATAAGTGCCATTTTTTGCAAGAAGTGCCGCACCTACATGAAAGTGCGAATATGGTACATAGGAATAATCCATCTGCTTGATCGCCAGATCGATCATTTCTTCAACCTGTTTCTTTTCCATGACTTTTCCCACCTTTCCTAAATAAAGTAAATATTCCCATTTTACTGTATTGCATTCTCATAAACACGATTACCAGTCACGTAATATTCTACGCTTGAAATTGGATCAAATTTATCTATTTCAATATCCGGAAGCTTCTTCTTTCTTCACGATCTTCACAATTCTGCTGGTTCCAAGACGGTCTGCTCCAAGGGCAAGAAATTTCTCCGCATCATCCATGCTTGAAATACCTCCTGCCGCTTTGATCTTCACACCTTCTCCCACATGTTTTGCAAACAATCTGATATCATCAAAAGTTGCTCCACCTGTAGAAAATCCAGTAGATGTTTTGATATAATCTGCACCTGCATTTGTCACAAGCTCACACATCTTAATCTTTTCTTCCTCTGTCAGCAGGCAGGTTTCGATGATCACTTTCAAAACTTTATCCCCGCACGCCTGTTTCAGGGTACGGATCTCCTGCTCAATCTCCTGATATTTTTTATCCTTGAGCCATCCGATATTGATCACCATATCAATTTCATCAGCTCCGTTTTCGATGGCATCTTTTGTTTCAAATTCCTTTGTTTTTGTAGTCATATTTCCATTCGGGAAACCGATCACTGTACAGATTGCCACCTTTCCCTGTGCATATTCACTTGCCTGTTTTACATAGCATGGCGGAATGCATACAGAAGCTGTCTGATATTTGATCCCGTCATCGCAGATCTGTCGGATTTCTTCCCAGGTCGCACCCTGCAGAAGCAGGGTATGATCTACATGTTTTAAAATTTCATTTACGTCCATCATCATTCTCCTTTTTTCTGTGCCTGGTCTGCACGGATCAGTTCACGGATTGCCTGTATTGCAACATGGATTGCTTTATCTGTATCATGTACTACCGGATTTTCCAGCCCTAATTTTTCCCGTTCCTGATTCGCCATTACCAGGAAACAGGAACCAACTCGTACTTTCAAATAACTTGCCACTACAAAAAGAGCGGCAGATTCCATCTCAGAAGCAAGACAGCCGAGACGTTTCCACGCTTCCCATTTATTCATCAGTTCATAACTGACCGGCTTGGTTTCCGGCTCATGCTGACCGTAGAAAGCATCTTTACACTGTACCACACCTGTGTGAAATTCACATTCTTCTTTTTTCGCTCCCTCCACAAGTGCATTGATCACTTCCAGATTTGCCACTGCTGGAAATTCAATCGGCGCATATTCTTTACTGGTACCTTCCATACGGATTGCGCCTGTTGCAACAACAATATCTCCACTCTTTACCTCCGGCTGCATTCCTCCGCAGGTTCCGATCCGGACAAAAGTGTCCGCTCCGCATCGATAAAGTTCTTCCATTGCAATAGAGGCAGATGGTCCGCCGATTCCCGTAGAAGTTACACTTACTCTCACCCCGTCCAGTGTTCCGGTGTATGTTACATATTCCCGGTTGTCCGCTATAAGAACCGGATCATCAAAATACTGTGCAATTTTTTTGCAGCGCTTCGGATCCCCTGGCAAAATAATGTAACGTCCGACTTCTCCTTTTGCTACCTGAATATGATACTGTCTGCTTGCGTCTTCTGAATAGTTTTTCATGTTCGATTCCCCTCTTTCCGGTTAACATCCATTTATATATAAACATTATACCATATACGATTTTTTTAATAAGCATTCTTTCTGCTTTTTCCCAAAAAATTAAGCCGTTGTCCGCACAATTTCTTTCCCTGATTTCTGGCAAGCACCTTCTGTTTCATCCTGCTTGCAGGATTCTCCGCCTGCGGCGGGTCGCTTCAGCGACATAATTCTTCTCCGCCGCAGTGCGATCCTGCCCGGAGGGCTTTTTTACCTTTTAGAATGTATAATCCTCCGGTTCATTGCTATGTTCATAAACGTAAGGATTTTCAATCTCCCCTGCTTCTACCTTTTTCAGCCATTCTTTTGCTTTAGCTGGCATATTACGCCATGACTCCGCCGTTTGTGGCTCCTCCATGTCATGCGTTGCGTAACGCCAATCATTTACACGGCTGATGTATTTTTCATCCTGCTGTCCGGAATTTTCATCCCCCAGTTCTCCGGCTGCAATTCTAAGAAGCGAGCCATACTGTTCGCTTACTGTATGAAGTTTCAGATCGTCTACCAGAAGTTTCTTCATTGGACGCTTTGCCAGATTTGACATGATCGTACGGTTTTCATAAGGCATTGTTTTCCACATTCGTGCAATTTCCCACGCACGCTCCACTGCTTTTCCTTTTTTTACAACCTCACTGACCATGCCATATTCCAGCATATCCTTTGCCGTAAACTGTCTGGTGGTCATCATATAGTTTCTGTTACTGTTAATTGTACACCATTCTTTTATTATAAAAACAAGCAATAATACAATTTACTGTCAAATTCTCCGATTTTACAGTTATATTTGTATAATTCTCCCCTTGACGAAAGGCTGCCTTTCAGGTGTATCATAATGCTGTGTTAAAGGAGGTAGACTATCATGTTTAAGACATTAGAAGAAAAGACTGAAGAGAAAGCAATGGTGCAGTTCCTTGAACGCTTTACAGATTATCCATTTCTGGTAAAGTTCAAGAATTCCGAATATCTGATCGGAGAGGGCGAACCTACATTTACGGTTAATTTCAAAAAAGTAATTCCTATCGCAGATCTGATGAAGAGTACTTCTCTTGCACTGGGCGAAGCTTATATGCGCGGTGATCTGGATATCGAGGGAAATCTTTATGAAGCTCTTGATCATTTTCTTGGACAGATGGGTAAATTTTCTACCAACGAATCTGCTCTGAAAAAGATCATGTTCAGCTCCACATCCAAAAAGAACCAGGAGAAAGAAGTAACCAGCCACTATGACATTGGAAATGATTTCTATAAATTATGGCTGGACGAAACCATGAGTTATTCCTGCGGCTATTTCATTCACGAAGATGATACTCTGTATCAGGCGCAGGTAAACAAAGTTGATTACATTCTTAAAAAATTACATCTTGAAGAAGGGATGACTCTTCTGGATATTGGCTGCGGCTGGGGATTTCTGCTGATCGAAGCAGCTAAGAAGTACAAGATCCACGGTACCGGAATCACATTGAGCCATGAGCAGTATGCAGAATTCCAGAAACGTATCAAAGATCAGGGACTGGAAGATTACCTTACTGTAGAACTGATGGATTACCGTGATCTGCCGAAATCCGGCTATCAGTTTGACCGTGTTGTCAGCGTAGGGATGCTGGAGCATGTCGGCCGTGACAATTATCAGCTCTTCCTTGACTGCGTGGAAAAGATCCTGAAACCAGGCGGATTGTTCCTGCTTCACTTTATCAGTGCCCTGAAAGAACATCCGGGCGATCCATGGGTCAAGAAATATATTTTCCCAGGCGGAACTGTTCCAAGTCTCCGTGAGATCCTGAATCATATGGCAGAAAACAATTTCCACACTCTAGATATCGAAAATCTCCGCCTGCATTACAATAAGACCTTACTTCACTGGGAAAAGAATTTCCGCGACAATATCGAAAAAGAAAAGACCATGTTTGATGAAAACTTCCTGCGTATGTGGGATCTCTACCTGTCAGCGTGTGCTGCAACCTTCCATAACGGAATCATCGACCTTCATCAGATCCTTATGACGAAAGGAATTAATAACGACCTGCCAATGACCCGCTGGTATTGATCACTTTTTATAAATCCATAAAAAATATCGTACAGAATTGCTTTCTTTGAAATTATCAGAGAAAGCTCTGTACGATATTTTTTACATATATTTTTCCTGCTGTCTATTTTTTTCCATACAGGATTCCCATCCCGCTTATCTTTTACAGAGCGTACTTCGTGAAATACAAAATTGCTCACTGCAGCATCAAATGTTTCATCTGGAAAATCCAGTTTTGCAGCATCCCCCTTCTGAAAAGTAATGCGGTCTGCAACTCCCTCGATCCGCGCATTTCTCTCACACTGCTCTTTTGCATAGCTCCACTCTGCTCCCCAGTAA
>CAVBVT010000147.1:0-5744 GCA_963598855.1 Eggerthellaceae bacterium | reverse complement strand
ATATTGCAGGTGAGAGACTGGGAACATTATTTATGTACCGTAATGATCACCCTTATGATATTGAAGATATCATCGTCAGTGAGTATGGCACAACAGTTGTTGGCCTGGAGATGATGCGTGCGGTTCATGACGAGAATGCAGAAGAAGATAGAAAGCAGCAGATCGTGAAGTCTGCATTCAGCACACTGTCCTTCTCAGAACTTGAGGCTATCATCCATATTTTTGACGAGCTGGATGGAGATGAGGGAATTCTTGTTGCCAGCAAGATCGCTGACAGAGTCGGCATCACAAGATCCGTGATCGTTAATGCGTTGCGTAAATTTGAGAGTGCCGGCGTGATCGAATCCCGTTCTTCCGGTATGAAGGGAACTTACATTAAGGTTCTTAATGAAGTGATCTTTGATGAGTTGGAGGAGATCAAGGCACAGAGGAATAAGAAAGCATAAGCATATACTTTGTCTGTGAGCTATATAATAAAGAATGTAACGAAAGAGGCTGTCCGTTATCTGGGCGGTCTCTTTTTTGCGTCGAATGTGCTGAAAAAATTAAAATAAATACTGAAATTAAGAAAAAACGAGAAAACATGAGAATAAATAAGAAAATAAGAGTATATACTAGAAACAGCATATCTTAAAAGAGTTGCGAAAAATATGAAAATTAACTAATATAGCCATAGTGATTAGCACTCGTAGAAAGCGAGTGCTAGCAAACGAAAATGAAACTGATAAGGAGGAACATAGATCATGAAGTTAGTACCTTTAGGCGACAGAGTAGTATTAAAACAGGTTGAACCAGAAGAGACAACAGCATCCGGAATCGTACTTCCAGGACAGGCACAGGAGAAACCGCAGCAGGCTGAGGTTATCGCAGTTGGTCCTGGCGGAGTTGTAAACGGCAAGGAAGTTAAGATGGAAGTAGAAGTTGGAAATACAGTTATCTACTCCAAATATGCAGGAACAGAAGTTAAGATGGATGGAACTGATTACATCATTGTAAGACAGGAAGATATCCTGGCAGTTATTAAATAATATAAACATCTTATCGTATATCATTATAAACAGGAGGTCATTTATCATGGCAAAAGAGATCAAATACGGCGCAGAAGCCAGAGCAGCACTTGAAGCTGGTGTAAATAAACTTGCAGATACAGTAAGAGTAACACTTGGACCGAAAGGAAGAAACGTAGTACTTGACAAATCCTTCGGTGCTCCGCTTATCACAAACGATGGTGTTTCCATTGCAAAAGAGATCGAGCTTGAGGATGGATTCGAGAACATGGGTGCTCAGATCATCAAAGAAGTAGCATCCAAGACTAACGATGTAGCAGGTGATGGTACAACAACAGCTACAGTACTTGCTCAGGCAATGGTACATGAGGGAATGAAGAACCTGGCAGCAGGAGCAAACCCGATCATCCTCAGAAAAGGAATGAAGAAAGCAACAGATGTTGCGGTTGAAGCAATCAAAAATATGAGCCAGGCAATCAACGGCAAAGAGCAGATCGCCAATGTAGCAGCAATCTCCGCAAGTGATGAGAAAGTCGGACAGCTTGTTGCAGACGCTATGGAGAAAGTTTCCAAAGACGGTGTTATCACTGTTGAGGAGTCCAAGACTATGCATACAGAGCTTGACCTTGTAGAAGGTATGCAGTTTGACCGTGGATACATTTCTGCATACATGTCAACAGATATGGAGAAAATGGAGGCAACTCTTGATGATCCGTATATCCTGATCACAGACAAGAAGATCAGCAACATCCAGGAGATCCTTCCGCTTCTTGAGCAGGTTGTTCAGGCTGGTGCAAAACTCCTTATCATCGCTGAGGATGTTGAAGGCGAGGCTCTTACAACTCTGATCGTAAACAAACTGAGAGGAACATTCCAGGTAGTAGCTGTCAAAGCTCCTGGCTATGGCGACAGAAGAAAAGAAATGCTTCAGGATATTGCAATCCTTACAGGTGGTCAGGTAATCTCTGATGAGCTTGGTCTTGACCTGAAAGAAGCTAAGATGGAGCAGCTTGGACGTGCTAAATCCGTTAAAGTTGCAAAAGAGAACACAGTTATCGTTGATGGTCTTGGAGACAAAGACGCTATCGCAAAACGTGTTGCTCAGATCCGTGCTCAGATCGAGGAGACAAAATCCGAGTTTGATAAAGAGAAGCTTCAGGAGAGACTTGCAAAACTGGCTGGCGGTGTAGCTGTTATCCGTGTTGGTGCTGCTACTGAGACAGAGATGAAAGAAGCAAAACTTCGTCTTGAGGATGCTCTTGCAGCAACAAGAGCAGCTGTTGAGGAAGGTATCATCGCAGGCGGCGGATCTGCTTATGTACACGCATCCAAGGAAGTTGCAAAACTTGCAGCAACACTTGAGGGAGATGAGAAGACAGGTGCTTACGTAATCCTGAAAGCTCTTGAGGCTCCGTTGTTCCACATCGCTGCAAACGCAGGACTGGAAGGTGCAGTTATCATCAACAAAGTAAGAGAGTCTGAGGTTGGTACAGGCTTCGATGCCCTGAATGAGAAATATGTAAACATGGTTGAGAACGGAATCCTTGACCCGGCCAAGGTTACAAGAAGTGCTCTTCAGAACGCAACAAGCGTTGCATCTACACTCCTTACAACAGAGGCCGTAGTTTCCACAATCAAAGAAGATACACCTGCTCCGGCAGCAAACCCGGGAATGGGAATGATGTAATAATCAGCTAAGCAGGTGAAAATATTCACAAAATAAGAGGGCCTGCGTCATGGACGCGGTCCTCTTTTTATGTTATAATTTAAAAAATCAGTAAATTACGAAAGGAAGAAGCAAATGAGTGACTTATATTCAGAACTTCTGGTAAAGAAGAAACAGACAGGGAAGGATCTTGTTGTAAAATACGGTCTCATAGCCCTAACTGTGATCCTGGTCATTGGGGGCCTTATTCTCAATGGTCTTCTGCTGGTTCCGGCTATCGCCCTCGGCGTTGCATGTTATTTTGTGATACCGAAAACAGACCTGGAATACGAGTATCTGTTTGTTAACGGTGAACTAGATATCGATATGATTATGTCCAAGGCCAAGAGAAAAAGAGTGAAATCTCTCCAGCTTGCGGAAACAGATCTTGTAGCTCCTCTTAATTCCCACAGAATGGACTATTACAACGGTAATCAGAAGATGAAAACAATGGATTTTTCTTCCGGTATTGAGGATCATAAACGTTATGCAATGATCACCAGAGATGGCGGCGAAACCTGCAAAGTGATCCTGGAACTGGATGATGCCCTTGCAAACACCATGAAAAATTCTGCACCAAGTAAAGTTTTTTTGGATTGACATGAAACTTGTTTTTTGTTACACTAGTTCACAAATTTAAAATATCTTACAAAAGGGAGGAAATGCAATGGGTACTATTATTGGTGAAGGCATTACTTTTGACGATGTCCTGCTGGTTCCGGCTTATTCTAAAGTAATTCCGAATCAGGTAGATGTTTCAACGTATTTAACCAAGAAAGTAAAGCTGAATATCCCCATGATGAGTGCGGGTATGGACACAGTTACAGAGCACAGAATGGCTATTGCAATGGCTAGACAGGGTGGTATCGGTATCATCCACAAGAACATGTCCATCGAGGCACAGGCAGAAGAGGTTGATAAGGTTAAACGTTCTGAGAACGGTGTTATTACAGATCCATTTTATCTTTCAGCTGAGCATACACTGAAAGATGCCAATGATCTGATGGCGAAATACCGTATTTCCGGTGTTCCGATCACAGAAGGCAAAAAACTTGTAGGTATCATCACAAACCGTGATCTTAAGTTTGAGACAGATTTCAGCAGAAAGATCAAGGAGTGCATGACTTCTGAGGGACTGATCACAGCCAAGGAAGGAATCACACTTGAGGATGCCAAGAAGATCCTCGCGAAATCCCGCAAGGAGAAATTACCCATTGTAGATGATGACTTTAATTTAAAAGGACTCATTACCATTAAGGATATCGAGAAACAGATCAAATATCCGCTGGCAGCTAAAGATGCACAGGGACGTCTTCTCTGCGGTGCTGCAGTTGGTATCACAGCTAATGTACTTGCACGCGTGGATGCACTTGTTAAGGCTAACGTAGATGTTATTGTTATCGATTCCGCACATGGCCATTCCGAGAATATCTTAAAAGCAGTTCGTGAGATCAAGGCTACATATCCGGAACTTCAGGTTATCGCAGGTAACGTTGCAACAGGTGCAGCTACCAAGGCTCTGATCGAGGCTGGTGTAGATGCAGTTAAGGTTGGTATCGGACCTGGATCTATCTGTACAACACGTGTTGTTGCAGGTATCGGT
This sequence comes from Eggerthellaceae bacterium, assembly GCA_963598855.1. GTDB lineage: Bacteria > Bacillota > Clostridia > Lachnospirales > Lachnospiraceae > Blautia_A. Next base: position 1,429 of record CAVBVT010000147.1, on the reverse strand, counting down.
GTTCCGCAGGTAACAGCTGTTATGGACTGCTATGAAGTTGCTGACCGTTACGGAATCCCGATTATCGCAGATGGCGGTATCAAATATTCCGGAGATATCACCAAGGCTATTGCAGCGGGTGCCAATGTCTGCATGATGGGAAGCATGTTCGCAGGATGCGACGAGAGCCCGGGAACATTCGAACTCTATCAGGGAAGAAAATATAAAGTATATCGTGGAATGGGATCTATCGCAGCTATGGAGAACGGCAGCAAGGATCGTTATTTCCAGGAGAATGCCAAGAAGCTTGTACCGGAAGGTGTTGAGGGACGTGTTGCATACAAGGGACATGTTGAGGATACCGTATTCCAGCTGATCGGTGGTTTAAGATCCGGTATGGGTTACTGCGGAGCTGAGAACATTGAGAAGCTTAAAACAACAGGCAGATTCATCAAGATCTCCGCTGCATCCCTTAAAGAGTCTCATCCGCATGATATCCACATCACAAAAGAGGCTCCGAACTACAGCGTAGATGAATAATAAAGGAAAAACAGGCAAGACAGTTAAGAAGTCACCCAGGCCGTCCCATAGCGGACGGCCTGTTTCCGTAAAGAGAACTTCTTCAGGAAAAAGTGTTTCTGAGACATCGAACAGGATCGGCAGACGAAAAAAGTCTTCCCGTAAAAAGAAACCGCAGAATATTTTGAAACATATTGTGCTGGCAGTGGTCATTATGATCGTTGTGCTGGCTGTGTGTGCCCTTGGTTATGGATTCTTTGAGATGCGGATGGAGCAGAGCGGATTTGAAACAGATCAACAGAGCTGGTCACAGGAAAGTGGTGAGAGCAGTGGTCCGGAACAGTGGCAGGCAGAAGGTGCTCCGTATATTGACGTGGAACTTCTTACGCCGAATTCTTATTCCAGACCTCAGATTCCTATTGAACAGGTGAATTATATAGCGCTCCATTATACAGCGAATCCAGGTTCAACAGCTATGTCCAACCGGAATTATTTTGAGAATCTTGCCACAACGCAGGAGAATAAAGTCAGCAGTCATTTTGTGGTAGGGCTGGATGGTGAAGTGGTGCAGTGCATTCCTACTTCAGAAATGTCCTATGCCACCAATTCCAGAAATGTGGATACCATATCCATTGAATGCTGTCATCCGGACGAGACAGGGCAGTTTAATGATGCCACATATAGTTCCGCAGTGAAGCTGACAGCATGGCTTTGCACCCGTTTTGGCCTGGATAGTGATCAGGTGATCCGACATTATGATGTTACAGGGAAAGACTGTCCGAAATATTACGTGGAGAACCCGGATGCCTGGCTTCAGATGAAGTCTGATATTGCCGCACAGATCCAGACGGATTATGAATTGCAGGGAAAATAAAAAGTTACTGTTCACTGGTAATATCCCGCGAGGTGTTTTTTGTGAGCGAAGGTCACA
>CAVBVT010000146.1:0-5776 GCA_963598855.1 Eggerthellaceae bacterium | reverse complement strand
GAACAGCGGTAAGTTATGGAGGAACCTTTGTTACGGAGCGTTTTACCAGAATGGCAACCATTCCGGTAGGTTACGCAGACGGCTACCCGAGACAGCTTTCCAATAAGGGCTGGGTCCTGATCCACGGCAAAAAAGCTCCGATCCTTGGACGTGTCTGCATGGATCAGTTTATGGTGGATGTCACAGATATCCCGGAGGTGAAGGCCGGTGATGAGGTGACTCTGATGGGAAGAGACGGAGATGAATTTATCAGTGTGGAGACGCTGGGAGATCTTTCCGGAAGATTTTCCTATGAGTTTGTCTGTGAGATCAGCAAGCGTGTTCCGAGAGTCTACATAAAGGACGGTAAGGAATGCGGCGAGGAAGAAAGTTTCTTCCAGTGATAAAAGGAATCTGTTTTACTGAGAGGTAAAGCGGGGAAAAATTACCACGCATGTATACACAATGGATTTGTGGAAATACTTATCTGTAAAAAGGACTATGGCTTACAAAGAAAAGCCGGACCAGAATCGGAGTGTGAATTGTGTGGTTATAAAAAGAGGGGATATTTTTTACGCAGATTTGAGGCCTGTGGTGGGAAGTGAGCAGGGCGGCATCCGTCCGGTGTTGATCATTCAGAACGATGTGGGCAACCGGCACAGCCCCACAGTGATCTGCGCAGCCATTACATCCAAAATGAACAAGGCAAAGCTGCCGACACATATTGAGATCGATGCATCTGCTTACGGAATTGAGAAAGATTCCGTGATCCTTCTGGAACAGCTGCGAACCATCGATAAGCGGAGACTGAAAGATAAGGTGTGCCATCTGGACGGAGCCATGCTGGATAAAGTGAACCATGCACTTGAGATCAGCCTGGAGCTTACGTTTTAAGCTACAGAGGGATTCTGATTCTTGACGAAATCTTCCATAAGTGTTATATTAAATCGAGTTGCAATACGTGATCGGTACTTGTAATAAGACACTGTTCCAAGAGAGAACGGTAAAAACGAGGAGAGGAAGATAACATGTCAGGACATTCAAAATTTGCCAATATCAAACATAAGAAAGAGAAAAATGATGCCAAGAAGGGTAAGATCTTCACAGTCATCGGACGTGAGATTGTTATGGCAGTAAAGGCCGGCGGCCCGGATCCTGCAAATAACAGCAAGCTTCGTGATGTCATTGCCAAAGCGAAAGCAAACAACATGCCGAACGATACCATTGACCGCGGAATCAAGAAGGCAGCAGGAGCAGATTCTGCAGACAGCTATGAGAAAGCTGTATACGAGGGATATGGCCCGAACGGCGTTGCCATCATCGTAGAGACTCTTACAGATAACAAGAACCGTACAGCAGGTAATGTACGTAACGCATTTACCAAAGGTAACGGAAGCATCGGAACACAGGGATGTGTATCTTTCATGTTCGACCAGAAGGGCCAGATCATCATCGACAAGGAAGAGCTTGAAGATGAGTGCGGCGAGATGGATGCGGACGAGCTGATGATGACAGCTCTCGATGCAGGCGCAGAGGATTTCAGCGAGGAAGAGGACAGCTTCGAGATCATCACAGCACCGGACGACTTTAGTGCAGTACGCGAGGCTCTTGAGAAAGCCGGAATCCCGCTTGTAGAAGCACAGATCGCCATGATCCCGCAGACATACGTAGAGCTTACCGACGATCAGGCTATCAAGGATCTCCACAGAACACTGGATCTTCTTGATGAGGATGACGACGTCACAGACGTGTGGACAAACTGGGACGAGTGATCTTTGAATAGAATTTGATATTTTTGCACATAATACCTCTAGGATTTTTTGATTCTGGAGGTATTTTTATATGAAAGAAAACGAAAAAGAAGAGAAAAAACAGGAACAGCTGGATCGTGAGGAAAGCCAGGATAAGCAGATCCAGGAGATGGGACAGGTAGTGCTTGACGGGAATTCCAGGAAGCATAAGGTGGAACTTCTCACAGTGATCGGGGAGATCGAAGGCCATGAGTCTGCACCTTCCCACAGCAAGACGACCAAGTATGAACATGTGCTGCCGAAACTGGCACTGATCGAGGATGATGATGAGATCGAGGGATTAATGATCCTTCTGAATACTGTGGGCGGTGATGTGGAAGCGGGGCTTGCCATTGCGGAGATGATCGCATCATTAAGTATCCCAACAGTTTCCCTGGTCCTTGGAGGAGGGCATTCTATAGGCGTTCCCATGGCTGTTTCCGCAGATTATTCTTTTATTGTGCCAAGTGCGACCATGGTGATCCATCCGGTGCGCCAGAGCGGCATGTTTATCGGTGTGGTACAGACTTACCGCAACATGGAAAAGATCCAGGATCGGATCACAGCTTTTGTATCAGGGCATTCCCATATGACCAGGCAGCGGATGGAAGAACTGATGCTGGATACTTCCCAGCTGGTAAAAGATGTAGGCACTATCCTGGAAGGTGAGGAGGCTGTCAGAGAGGGCCTGATCGATGAAGTAGGTGGGATCCGGGATGCTCTTGACAAGCTGTATGCCCTGATCGAAGAGAAAAAATCCCGAAAATAACAGCTTCTGTTTGTAACTTCTGGTAAAGTTGGGTTAAGCATAACTAACGTGGTTGTACTGCATTGCGATAAAGAAAATCGACAGAAATTGTAAATCTCCCCTTGCCATATGATAAATTTTAGCGTATTATTAACAAAGGTTTATAATTTGCGCGAGGAGGAAGACCATGTATAAGGTTTTAAAAGCTGAAACGCTGGCAGCTAAGATCCATCTTATGGTTGTGCATGCACCACGTGTAGCAAGCCACTGTCTGCCAGGACAATTTATCATTGTGAAACTTGATGAAAAGGGCGAGAGAATCCCGCTTACTATCTGTGACTATGACCGCGAAGCCGGTACAGTTACGATCGTATTCCAGGAGATCGGTGCATCTACGATTAAGATGTCCGCTCTGAAAGAAGGAGACTCTTTCTGTGACTTCGTAGGACCTCTCGGATGTCCATCTGAGTTCGTACACGAAGATATCGAAGAACTCAAGAAGAAGAAACTGGTATTCGTTGCCGGTGGTGTTGGTACTGCACCTGTTTATCCGCAGGTTAAATGGCTCCACGAGCACGGTATCACAGCAGATGTTATCCTTGGTTCCAAGACAAAAGATATGGTTATCCTTGAGAAAGAGCTTGCATCTGTTTCCAATCTTTATGTTACAACAGATGACGGATCCTATGGCCGTTCCGGTATGGTAACAAAGACTCTTGAGGATCTCGTAACAAATGAGGGCAAACATTATGATGTCTGTGTAGCGATCGGACCGATGATCATGATGAAATTTGTCTGTCTCCTTACCAAGAAACTTGGCATCCACACAATTGTCAGCATGAACCCGATCATGGTTGACGGAACCGGTATGTGCGGCGCATGTCGTCTGCAGGTCGGTGATGAGATTAAATTTGCCTGTGTAGACGGACCGGAGTTCGACGGACATCTCGTTGATTTCGATCAGGCTATGAAGAGAAGCCAGATGTACAAGACCCAGGAGGGACGTGCATTACTGAAACTTCAGGAAGGCGATACCCACCACGGTGGATGCGGACAGTGCGGAGGTGACAAGTAATGGCAGATGCAAAAATGTTAAAAAAAGTTCCTGTAAGAGAGCAGGATCCTAAGGTACGTGCGACAAACTTCGAGGAAGTATGTCTTGGATATAATCAGGAAGAAGCAATGGAAGAGGCACAGAGATGTCTCGGCTGTAAGAAACCGAAATGTGTAGAGGGATGCCCGGTATCCATCAATATTCCAGGATTCATTGAACACATCAAAGAAGGAAACATGGAAGAAGCTTACAAAGTAATCGGATTATCTTCCGCACTTCCGGCTATCTGCGGCCGTGTATGCCCGCAGGAGTCCCAGTGTGAGGGACAGTGTATCCGCGGTAAGAAAGGTGAGGCTGTTTCCATCGGTAAACTTGAGAGATTCGTTGCTGACTATGCTCTGGAGCATGATATCAAACCTGCAGGAGTAGAGGTTAAGAACGGACATAAAGTTGCAGTTATCGGTTCCGGTCCTTCCGGACTTACATGCGCAGGCGACCTTGCAAAAGCCGGCTACGATGTAACTGTATTCGAGGCTCTTCATGAGCTTGGCGGTGTTCTTGTTTACGGTATTCCGGAGTTCCGTCTTCCGAAACAGAAAGTCGTTAAGAAAGAGATCGAGAAGGTTAAAGAGTTAGGCGTTAAATTCGAGACAAACGTAGTTATCGGTAAATCCACTACGATCGATCAGCTGATCGAAGAAGAAGGATTCGAGGCTGTATTCATCGGTTCCGGTGCAGGTCTTCCGATGTTCATGGGTATCCCGGGTGAGAATGCAAGCGGTGTATTCTCTGCTAACGAGTACCTTACAAGAAGCAACCTTATGAAAGCATTCGATGATTCCTATGATACACCGATCGCAGCAGGCAAGAAAGTTGCAGTTGTCGGCGGCGGTAACGTAGCAATGGATGCTGCAAGAACAGCTCTGAGACTTGGTGCAGAAGTACATATCGTGTACAGAAGAAGCGAAGCTGAGCTTCCTGCAAGAGCAGAGGAAGTTCATCACGCTAAAGAAGAGGGCATCATCTTTGACCTTCTTACCAATCCGAAGGAGATCCTTGTGGACGAGAACGGACATGTAAGCGGTATGAAAGTTGTTAAGATGGAGCTTGGCGAGCCAGATGCTTCCGGCAGAAGACGTCCGGTAGAGCTTCCTGGTTCTGAGTATGAGATGGATGTGGATACAGTTATCATGTCCCTCGGTACTTCACCGAACCCACTTATTTCTTCCACAACCAAAGGCCTCGACATCAACAAGAGAAGATGTATCGTTGCTGAGGAGGAAACTGGTAAGACATCTAAGGACGGCGTATACGCAGGTGGAGATGCCGTTACAGGTGCTGCTACCGTAATCCTTGCAATGGGTGCTGGTAAAGCAGGCGCAAGAGGTATTGATGAATATCTGAAAAATAAATAAACAGAAGCTCTGTTTATAAAGGGTCTTCCGGCTGCAGGGGCCATATATGGCACAAGCCGGGAGACTTTTTTTGCTCTTTTTCCAAATTTTGGAAAAAAGAACATTTGTTTGATTTTTCTGCCAAGTGTGGATTGTAAGTTGTCTGCAATTATGCTATAATGTGTTGGAAAAATTTTTAGAAAAGGAAATATAATTATGTCAGTAATACATGCGATTATATTGGGGATCCTGCAGGGCATCACAGAATTTCTGCCAGTGAGCAGTTTTGGACATCTTTGTGCAGCACAGCATCTGATGGGCGGAACCAGAGGTTCAGGTGTGCTTTTTGAGGTGATGCTTCATATAGGAACAATGGCAGCTCTGATCTTATTTTTATGGAAAGATATCAAGAAGATCGGAATTGAGCTGATCGGAATGATCATGGATCTGATCGGTAATGCCAATATTTTTCTTTATAACAGAAGAACAGGCAAGAATCTTACTTATGCCAGGATCGTAACAGGTACTTACCGTAAACTTACTGCATTGCTTGTTGTTTCGACGCTTCCCACAATGCTGATCGGATATCAGTGTAAACGTCTTATTGTGCGTACGGCAGCGTCTCATATGTTTTCTGGTATTGGTCTGCTGCTTACAGGAGTTATTCTTCTTGTAGTAGATTACAGCAATATAAATGGAAATAAAGGAACAAGAGAAGCAAATTACGGGGATGCCATGTGGATGGGAATCTGCCAGGGAATTTCTGTATTTCCTGGGATATCAAGACTGGGACTTACTATGAGCGCAGGTC
>CAVBVT010000145.1:0-5814 GCA_963598855.1 Eggerthellaceae bacterium | reverse complement strand
CAGCTTTAACAACGTCACCTTTTTTAACAACGCCGCCTGGTGTTGCATCTTTAACCGTAGCAACGATTGTATCACCGATATTTGCATATCTTCTTGTAGAGCCGCCCATAACACGAATACAAAGGATTTCTTTTGCACCAGTGTTGTCGGCAACTTTCAGTCTAGTTTCCTGCTGAATCATACTGGTTTCCTCCTTATTTAGCTTTCTCTACGATCTCAACCAGTCTCCATCTCTTGTCTTTAGAGAGCGGTCTGGTCTCCATTACCTTAACGGTATCTCCGATGTTGCACTCATTGTTCTCGTCATGAGCTTTTAATTTATATGTTCTCTTCACGATTTTTTTGTAAAGAGGATGTTTTACATGGTCTTCAATTGCAACTACGATGGTCTTATCCATTTTGTCGCTGATAACCTTACCCACGCGGGTTTTTCTCAGATTTCTTTCCACGATTTATGTCCTCCTGTCCTATTTGGAAGCGTTTGCCTGCTCAGTGATTACTGTCTGGATTCTGGCAATATTTTTACGAACCTCTTTGATTCGTCCTGTATTGTCTAACTGGTTTGTTGCATTCTGAAATCTCAGATTGAAAAGCTCTTTTTTAGCAGCTACTAATTCATCATTCAGTTCTGCAACTGACTTTGCTTTTAAATCTTCAACGAACTTATTAATTTTCACTGTTATCACCGCCTTCTAAGTCTGCACGAGAAACTATTTTACATTTACATGGTAACTTGTGCATTGCAAGACGTAATGCTTCACGGGCAACCTCTTCGGACACGCCTGCAATCTCAAACATAACACGACCTGGTTTAACTACTGCTACCCAGTACTCAAGAGCACCTTTTCCGGAACCCATTCGAGTCTCAGCTGGTTTAGCTGTTACCGGTTTATCTGGGAAAATCTTAATCCAAACTTTACCGCCACGTTTGATGTAACGGGTCATAGCAACACGGGCTGCCTCGATCTGGTTGGATCTGATCCAGCACGGCTCAGTAGCAACAAGTCCGAAATCACCATAGTTGATCTTATTGCCTCTAAGGGCTTTTCCTCTCATGGAGCCACGGAATTGTTTACGACGTTTTACTCTTTTTGGCATTAACATTATTTATCGCTCCCTTCCTTAGTTCCTTTTGTCGGAAGAATCTCACCATTGTAGATCCATGCCTTAACACCAACTTTTCCGTATGTGGTGTCTGCTTCCGCAAATCCATAATCGATATCTGCACGAAGTGTCTGAAGCGGGATTGTTCCCTCGCTGTAGAACTCTGTACGAGCCATATCAGCTCCGCCAAGACGTCCGGATACGGAAGTCTTAATTCCCTTAGCACCAGCCTTCATTGTTCTCTGCATTGTGGACTTCATAGCACGTCTGAAAGAAATACGGTTCTCAAGCTGAAGAGCAATGTTCTCAGCAACGAGCTGTGCATCTTTGTCCGGTCTCTTTACTTCTTTGATGTCAACGATAAGTTTCTTATCTGTGTATTTCTGAAGCTCAGCTTTAACTTTCTCGATCTCTGCGCCGCCTTTACCGATTACGATACCAGGTTTTGCTGTGTAGATGATGATCTTAACTCTGTCAGATGCTCTCTCGATCTCGATCTTGGAAACACCTGCGCTGTATAATTTCTTTTTAAGGAATGTTCTGATGTTGTAGTCTTCTACCAGGTAGTCAGCAAATTTGTCTTCTGCATACCATCTGGAATCCCAATCCTTGATAACTCCGACTCTAAGGCCATGCGGATTAACTTTCTGTCCCATGCTTTTCCTCCTTACCTTTCATCAAGCACAACTGTGATATGGCTTGTTCTCTTCTCGATTCTGTAAGCTCTACCCTGTGCTCTCGGCTGAATTCTCTTCATTGTAGGTCCCTTATCTGCATAGCATGCTGCAACATAAAGGTTGTCTGCGTTCATTCCGTTGTTGTTCTCAGCGTTTGCTACTGCTGACTCAAGCAGTTTCTTGATCACGCTGGAAGCGTATCTCGGATTGTATGTCAGGATACCAAGTGCTGTCTGTACATCTTTACCACGGATTGCATCTAATACGTAGCAGGCTTTCTGAACAGAAATTCTTGCATAAGATAACTTTGCAGACGGCCTTGTCTCTCTATTATTCTCATTTCTGGCTCTCTTTATCTGGCTTCTATGTCCTTTTGCCATCTTAAAGTGCCTCCTTTCCTAAATTCGATATCTGAGTTATCTGCCAGCTGTCTTAATATGACAGCGGGCAGTTATAAATCTGATGACTAGCGTACTCCAGACTTCTTCTCGTCTTTTCCGTGTCCTCTGTAAGTTCTTGTTGCTACGAACTCACCAAGTTTGTGTCCTACCATATCCTCTGTGATATATACCGGCACATGTTTTCTTCCGTCATGAACAGCGATTGTGTGTCCTACGAAAGACGGGAAGATTGTGGAACGGCGAGACCAAGTTTTGATTACGGATTTATCATTTGCAGCGTTAAGAGCGTCTACTTTTTTAAGTAAGCTCTGGTCTGCAAAAGGTCCTTTTTTCAGTGAACGAGACATGCTTTCTCCTCCTTATTATTTCGATAATGCTTTTCCATCGCGTCTTCTTACGATGTACTTGTTGGACTGTTTGTTTTTCTTTCTGGTCTTCAGGCCGAGAGCAGGTTTGCCCCACGGTGTGCAAGGACCTGGGCGTCCGATACCGGTCTTACCTTCACCACCACCATGTGGATGGTCATTCGGGTTCATTACGGAACCACGAACTGTAGGTCTGATACCCATGTTACGTTTACGTCCAGCTTTACCGATGTTAATAAGGTTGTGATCTCCGTTTCCGATAACACCAACTGTTGCGCGGCATACGATCGGAACCATTCTCATCTCACCGGAAGGAAGACGAAGTGTTGCGTACTTTCCTTCTTTAGCCATGAGCTGAGCACCGTTTCCTGCAGAACGAACCATCTGTCCGCCTTTTCCAGGATGAAGCTCAATGTTGTGAACCATAGTACCAACCGGGATAAGCTCCAGCGGGAGGCAGTTTCCAACACGCACCTCAGCTTCCGGACCATTGTAAACCTTCTGGCCTACTTTAAGTCCCTCTGGAGCGAGGATGTAAGCTTTCTCGCCATCTGCGTAGCAGATAAGAGCGATGTTAGCTGTTCTGTTTGGATCGTACTCGATAGATTTTACTGTTGCAGGGATTCCATCTTTTCTTCTCTTGAAGTCGATGATTCTGTATTTTCTTCTGCTTCCGCCACCCTGATGTCTTACAGTGATTTTACCCTGATTGTTACGTCCAGCGTTTTTCTTAAGGGAAGTAACGAGGGATTTCTCTGGTTTTGAAGCTGTAATCTCAGAGAAGTCGGAACCAGTCATATGTCTTCTTGACGGTGTATATGGGTTATAGCTTTTGATTCCCATGATGTTTCTCCTTTCAATCTTTATCATCACGCTTTTGACTGCGTATATTCGCGATAATCAGAGTGACACAGATTCATGAGGTAGCAGACTCGTCATGCTTGCATGTAAGAGACTGATTACTTATGAAGCTGTAGAAGCGTGAAACGCGACCGAGGAAGCTTCTGCTTCCGAGGTGTCACTCGTACCGCTTGGGCTGATCTTCTAATTAAAGTCCTTCGAAGATCTCGATATCTTTGCTCTCTTCTGTAAGAGCTACGATAGCTTTCTTAGTCTTAGCAGTTTTTCCAACTACCATTCCACGGCGTTTTTTCTTGCCATCCATGTTGATGGTGTTAACGCTTTTAACTTTTGTTCCCTCGAACATCTTCTCAACAGCCTCTTTGATCTGAGTCTTGTTTGCTTCCGGATGTACAAGGAATGTATATTTCTTCTCACCCATGTCTGCCATGGATTTCTCTGTGATAACCGGACGGATGATTACGTCATAGTACTGAATACTTGCCATTATGCGTATACCTCCTCGATAGATGCAACGGCATCCTTTGTAACAACTACGGTGTTGTGTTTCATAACATCGTATGTGTTGATTGTAGCCGGTGTTGCAGTTTCCACGTCAGCGATGTTTCTTGCAGAAAGAATTACGTTCTGATCGTTATCAGCTGTGATTACAAGAGCTTTCTCTGCTTTCAGGTTTGTAAGAACCTTCTGCATCTCTTTTGTTTTAACCTCAGCAAGTGCAAGGCTGTCAACAACAACAAGTTTATTATCCTGAACCTTAGATGTCAGAGCGGATTTAAGAGCTGCTCTTCTTTCTTTCTTGTTCATTTTTACTTCATAGTCTCTCGGAACCGGAGCGAATACAACACCGCCGCCTGTCCACTGTGGTGCACGGATGGAACCCTGTCTTGCATGACCTGTTCCTTTCTGTCTCCACGGTTTTCTTCCGCCGCCTCTTACCTCAGAACGAGTTTTCGCTTTCTGAGTTCCCTGACGGTTATTTGCAAGCTGACGAACAACTGCGAGATGAACGAGATGCTCGTTGATCTCAACGCCGAATACTGCGTCATTCAGCTCCATTGTGCCAACTTCATTGCCTTCCATATTATAAACAGTTACATTAGCCATTCTGATGCTCCTCCTTTCCTATTATAAGGACTTTACTGTCTCTTTGATTGTAACCAAAGATTTCTTAGGTCCTGGAACAGCACCTTTAACTAACAGTAAGTTATTTTCTGTATCTACGCGTACGATCTCAAGATTCTGAACAGTTACCTGTACATGTCCCATGTGACCTGGCATGTGTTTTCCTTTGAAAACCTTGCTCGGATCGGAGCAAGCGCCGTTGGAACCTGCATGACGATGATATTTAGAACCGTGAGCCATAGGTCCTCTGGACTGGCCGTGTCTCTTGATGGCACCCTGGAAGCCTTTACCTTTGGAAACCGCAGTAGCATCGATGTGATCTCCTGCTGCAAAGATGTCAGCCTTGATTTCCTGTCCAACCTCATACTCGCCGGCATTGTCAAATCTGAACTCTTTTACAAATCTTTTTACAGCTACACCAGCTTTGTCAAAGTGGCCTTTCTCCGGTTTGTTGACCAGTTTCTCTCTGATCTCGCCGAAGCCAACCTGAACTGATGTGTATCCATCGTTCTCCTCAGTTTTAACCTGAGTTACAACGCAAGGACCTGCCTGTAAAACAGTTACCGGAATTAACATTCCATCTTCATTGAAGATCTGAGTCATTCCGACTTTAGTAGCTAAAATAGCTTTCTTCATTTCTTTCTTCCTCCTTATAGCGGATTACCGATTGGTAATCATATAGTTAATGTCAAATGACATTATTAGCGGTTTTTCATCTTGATATCAATGTGAACACCAGCCGGCATTTCCAGTCTGGAAAGTGCATCTACTGTTTTCTGAGTTGGTGTCAGGATATCGATAAGTCTCTTATGAGTTCTCTGCTCAAACTGCTCTCTGGAATCTTTGTATTTATGAACAGCTCTTAAGATTGTAACAACCTCTTTCTTAGTAGGAAGCGGAACCGGTCCACTTACCATTGCTCCGTTCTTCTTTACTGTCTCGATGATCTTTGCTGCAGATGCATCAACGAGCTGATGATCATATGCCTTTAATGTGATTCTCATTACCTGATTTGCCATAAAAAAAGTCTCCTCCTATTCGTACTCAATTATGCAGTACGACAAGCGGCGACTGTACACATCTCCGTGTGTGTCTTTCGACTTCTTTACACACGTCCATCCCGTTGATGGTTTCTGAACTTGTACAGTGACTTGTCGTCAGTTTCCTAACTTGACATTCGCTCCACGGAAAACCTGCCACTCGGGCAGCAACCTCGCGCTTCATCGCTATCATGTCACAGCAATTGTTAGTATAAGAGATTTCTTTTAGAATTGCAAGTAG
>CAVBVT010000144.1:2681-5902 GCA_963598855.1 Eggerthellaceae bacterium | reverse complement strand
ATCTTACAGGAACCTGCGACCTGGCACTGGATATTTTTGACAGCACAAAGAAGATCCACGGGATGGGAAGGCGGGAACGTCTTCTGCTTCAGATCGCAGTGCTTCTTCATGACTGTGGAAAATATATCAGCATGACTGATGTGTCAGAATATTCCTATCAGATCATTATGGCAACGGAGATCATTGGCCTTTCTACGGAAGAACGGCAGGTGATCGCAAGTGCTGTAAGGTACAATACAAGAGAGTTCGGATGCTACGAGGAACTTAACCGGGAGATTGCCATGAGCAGGGAAAACTATCTTCTGACTGCCAAGCTGGCGGCGATCCTGCGGCTGGCTAATGCTATGGACAGAAGCCATTATCAGAAGGTAAAAGCACTCAATGTGAAGCTGAAGGATCGAACTCTTTATCTGATCATAGATTCTGCGAAAGATGTTTCCCTGGAACTTGGATTGTTAAAAGATAAAGCGGAATTTTTTGAGTCAGTGTTTGGCATCCGGCTTGTGATGAGACGGAAAGGCAGAGCATAACGGAGGAGGTTTTGGGTATGAAATTTAAAGAATTTGAAAAAACGGAATATTTTGTAAACAGAGAGTTAAGCTGGATCAAGTTTGATGACAGGGTTTTAAGCGAGGCCAGGGACAAAAGCCTGCCTCTCTTTGAACGGCTGAAATTTTTGAGCATTACATCTTCCAATCTGGATGAATTCTACATGGTCCGCGTGGCATCCCTAAAAGACCAGGTCCATGCAGGCTATAAGAAAACAGACATTGCAGGAATGACAGCCAAGGAGCAGCTGAAAGCTATCAGCCAGCAGACCCACGATCTGGTTCATGTACAGTACAGTACATTAAACCGGTCTCTGGTTCCTGCCCTGGAGAAGGCAGGCCTTCATGTGATCTTTGAACATGAAGCTTTTTCTGAAGAGCAGAAGAAGTTTGTGGATCAGTATTTTGAGGATAATGTATATCCAGTTCTCACGCCAATGGCCATGGATTCCTCCAGACCGTTTCCGCTGATCCGGAACAAGACACTGAACATCGGAGCACTCCTTTCCAAAAAAGATTCCAAAAAGGGTAAAGAAGAGATTGATTTTGCCACAGTGCAGGTTCCATCTGTGCTTCCGAGGGTGGTGATCATTCCTTCTGAGAAGAAAGGCCATACAACGGTGACGCTTCTGGAACAGATCATTGAGAGAAATATTGACAAGCTGTTCTTAAGTTATGATGTGATCTGTGCGCATCCGTACAGAATTATGCGTAATGCGGATCTTTCCATTGACGAGGATGAAGCAGAAGATCTTCTGGTGGAGATCCAGAAACAGCTGAAAAAGCGTCAGTGGGGCGAGGTGATCCGCCTGGAAGTGGAAGATAAGATGGATTCCAGACTTCTGGATATCCTGAAAATGGAATTCCAGGTTCATGGAGATGATATCTTCTTTATCAATGGTCCTCTGGATCTGACCATGCTGATGAAAGTTTATGGAATCGATGGCTACGATCAGTTTAAGGAGCCGAAATATAAACCGGCAGCAGTGCCTGCATTCCAGAATGATAAAGATATTTTCCAGGTGATCCGTGAGGGAGATGTATTCCTCCATCATCCGTATATGAGTTTTGATCCTGTTGTGGATTTTGTGCGCCAGGCTGCAAAAGATCCGGATGTGCTGGCAATCAAGCAGACGCTTTACCGTGTCAGCGGCAATTCTCCTATTATCGCGGCACTTGCTCAGGCTGCCGAGAACGGCAAGCAGGTTTCTGTTCTTGTGGAACTGAAAGCGCGTTTTGATGAGGAGAACAATATTGTCTGGGCGAAGATGCTGGAGAAAGCAGGCTGCCATGTCATCTATGGCCTGGTTGGCCTTAAGACTCACAGCAAGATCACCCTGGTGGTGCGCAGAGAAGAGAACGGAATCCGCAGATATGTGCATCTGGCAACTGGAAACTATAATGATTCTACAGCGAAGCTTTATACAGACTGCGGTATTTTTACCTGTGATGAGCGGTTTGGTGAGGATGCAACTGCTGTATTTAACATGCTTTCCGGATATTCAGAGCCGAAGCGGTGGAACAAGCTGATCGTTGCGCCGATCTGGATGAAAGACCGTTTTGTGAAAATGATCGAGAGGGAAGCAGAGCATGCGAAGAACGGAGAGGAAGCCCATATTGTGGCGAAGATGAATTCTCTTTGTGATCCTGTGATCATGGCTGCTTTGTATTATGCTTCTTCCTGCGGCGTGAAGATTGATCTTCTGGTGCGAGGTATCTGCTGTCTGAAAGTGGGAATCCCGGGCATCAGCGAAAATATCCATGTGCGTTCCATTGTTGGCAATTTCCTGGAGCACAGCCGTATCTTTTATTTCAGAAATGGCGGATCAGATGAGATCTACATGGGAAGTGCAGACTGGATGCCGCGTAACCTTGACCGTCGTGTGGAGATCGTTTTCCCTGTGGAAGATGAAGCCATTAAGGAAGAAATCCTGCATGTACTGGATCTGGAATTCCGCGACAATGTAAAGGCTCACATCCTGCAGCCGGATGGAACTTACGAGAAACAGGATAAACGGGGAAAAACTCTGGTAAATTCCCAGATGGAATTCTGCCGGGAAGCAACAGAGCGGGCCAAGGCTGCGAAGAAAGAGAAAAAAGAAAAGAAGAGAGTATTCGTTCCGGCAGAACCTGCGGAGGATGTGGAAGAATAAAAAATAAGAACGATCTGTGCTTTGGCCTGCGAACATATTGTGCTAAATAAAGGCATCATATGGGAAGGGAGGATGGATTTTTGTGACAGACGGAGAATTGTTGGAAGCAATGTTTGCAGAACAACGATTGATGGCATTAAAGATTAAGAGAATGTCAGAAGAATTGAGTGAAGTTCGGTCTGTAGCAACCCGAATAGAAGAAAATCAGGAATTCAAGGAAATTGAACTAAAATCTATCCGGGCATAGATCGGAACTGTACATAAGAGAAAATATATAAGATACATAAAGAAAAGGACAGTGATATCATATACACTTACATATGATACCGCTGTCCTTTAATAAATAATAAAGCTATATCAATAACACTTCTTGCAAGCCCCATACCCGGTTGCTTCTGCCTGGGAGCGGGTCATCTCTGTGGCATTATCGGGATTCATATTTCCGCAGTTGGGAATCCTGTGATATTTGCTAGCTGTGGCAGAGATCCACACCATATCCCCGACTGGCTCCGGGTCAGCC
>CAVBVT010000144.1:0-2671 GCA_963598855.1 Eggerthellaceae bacterium | reverse complement strand
AGCCTGAACATTTGAGGAGGAGTCTGCACCAGATGCAGTATCGGAACTGTAGCCGGAGCTGGCTGAACTGTCATTATCATAAGCCGAAGAAGGCTGAGTTCCGGTATCTGTTTCATCACCTGCAGAATAATCATTACATGGACTCTGGTTCCATTGAATATTGCTTCCGTCACTGACAGCAATCACAGTACCCTGCTCATCCGTCCGGAATACCTGAATTCCCATATCAGAGAGTTTATCCATGGTATCTTTATGTGGATGACCATATGAATTTCCTGCGCCGCAGCTGATCACTGCATATTCAGGAACTGTCTGCTGAAGAAGATCCCAGGTCGTGGCAGTAGCAGAACCATGATGTCCGGGAACGATCACATCGCAGGAAAGATCAATTCCCAGATTACAGATAGCCTCCTCACCGGCAGATTCCGCATCTCCTGTAAAAAGAAAATGGTTGCTGCCGTTTTCCAGCCGGATAGCAACAGAATTATCATTATCATTGCTGCTGATAGACTGAGGAGAAAGCACTGTAAATTTACCGCTTCCAAAAGTAAAATCCGTACCTGGATCAGGATGCTGAACATTAAGTCCCTGGGAAGCAACCCCGTTTTCAAAAGACTGATAGATCTTCGTATCCTGCACATAATCCGCACCGATCACATTTTTTACGGAAAAACTGTCCAGGCATCCAACCAGTCCGGCTACATGGTCCTCATCATAATGAGATGAGATCATATAGTCAATGGTGGAAACATTTTGCTTCTGCAGATAGGAAACAACGAAACTGGAATGTCCTCGGTCGCCGCCGTCATACAGAAGATTCTGTCCCT
The DNA here is from genome assembly GCA_963598855.1 of Eggerthellaceae bacterium. Lineage (GTDB taxonomy): Bacteria > Bacillota > Clostridia > Lachnospirales > Lachnospiraceae > Blautia_A. Next base: position 1,844 of record CAVBVT010000144.1, on the reverse strand, counting down.
GGGACTGGACCAGAATGGAAAGTCCCTGGCCTACATCCAGAAAATGGACAGCCATCGTTGTGTCAGCAGAAGCCGCCTCAGCTGTATAAGCAGCAGAGGGAACTCCTGCGGTTGTCAGCAGAACAAGCAGCAGCGAAAGCCAAAATGCCTGCAGCTTTCTGCGAAAAGAAAGTTTGTGATGCATGAGAAGTCACCCCTTATCTGAAGTATTCTTTACATCTGAAATTATAGATCATAAAATAAAAAAATGCAAAAAAATAATCAGAACACACATTCTGATAACATTTTTGATGACACCTCTGTTTTTCATCACTTTCCAAACAACGAAAAAACAGCTAGAATAAGGTTTCTAACTGCTTCTACGCAATAGCCAGTACGGGAATCGAACCCGTGTTTCCGCCGTGAGAGGGCGGCGTCTTAACCCCTTGACCAACTGGCCATATTCATTATTTACTGTCGTTTGCTTTTGTTTTTTGTTGTTTCCCTCAACCGACTTCGTCAGTATATAACACTTTCTTTCAAAATGCAAGTACTTTTTTAAATTTTTTAAAAAAATTTTTTCAGGGGATTTTGGACAAATTTTTTGACGGGAAAATGTATTAATGATATGATAGAAAACACGAGTAAAAAAAGAAAAGTCGAAGAGGAAATCGATGAATTACAGAAGAGAAAAAAGTATATTGTGAAAGAGAGAAGCAATTCTTTTTCTTGTAACCATTGCTGTTTTTGTCACGCTTTTTTGATCTTTCATACAGGAGGGATCAGGCAGCATCAGGAACAGGTACGGGCAATTTCGGATGGTTGGTGACAGATTCATCCTTTGCACAAAGCTTCAGCAGCAATCCGGATGCATTATGTCTGATATCCTTCTATATGTTTATGCTGCTGGCTGTGCCGCGGATCCATTTCCAGCAGAAGATAGGCGATATGGCAAAATACCGCATTTTGGATATCGGAATTTTTGCTTTTTATTGTAATGCCCTGGTGCAGGGAATCCTGGCATATCTTGGAATCGCGGAATTTAAAAAACATGCTGTTTGTGACGCATATCCTGCTTTTTGCCTGGGTACTGATCCTTGCAGCACTGCTTATCCGCGAATACCGGAAACATAAAAAGAAAGAAGTTCTTGTTCTGCTTGCAGGTTATATAATTGTAGGTGCAAGCGGCGTGATCGCACTGACATTGTACTGGCTTTTTGAAATATATTATCAGCCGGTTTATTCTATTAAAAATCAGAGCTTTATCACGCTGGAGGCGTTAAGCCGTCTGAAGCACCCTACACTGGGAATGACCCCACCGGATGTTTTTATCGGAATTGCAGAGAAACAGGGACTGATCTCAGCAGTGGGAAATCTTCAGCTGCGGAGAGTATGCCGATTTATTAAAGAACATGAATATATCATGCAGAATATCCGCAATGTGAAATTCAATCTTTCCCCGTCAGAACTGATGAAGCCGGGATACAGCCATGTGCTCATCGGGATCATTCAGGAATATGGTCTGAATTCTGAATATTTTCAGTTTGAGATCACAGAAACAGTAGCTACAGAATACAGTGAAAGCTTCTGCACAGCGATTGATGATTTTGCGGAAGCAGGAATTTATATGCGCCTGGATGATTTTGGTTCCGGTTATGCCAATTTAAATGCTGTGCTCCGGATTCCGTTTTCAGCAGTGAAGATGGATCGATCCCTTTTAAGCGGCATTTGCAGTGACAAACAGGCAGCACTGTTTTATCACAGGTGATCGCAGAAGGTGCAGAGAGCAGAGTTTCCTCAGAGATTTCGCTTTTAAGAAAAAAGCTCCCCATTTTACTAATAGTTTATGATGTAAAACAGGGAAT